>NZ_JBHWZO010000153.1:0-15125 GCF_042728455.1 Promicromonospora sp. NPDC060204 | reverse complement strand
GCCTAGCGGCTGCCGCCGGGCAGCGTGGTGCCGCCCTCCGCCTGGCCGCCGCCTGTCGGGTTGGTCGACGGCTCGACCGGGGTGGTCGGCTCGTCCGTCGGCTCGTCCGTGGGCTCGTCGGTGGGTTCGTCCGTCGGCTCGTCGGTCGGCTCGTCCGTGGGCGTGGCGCTCGGCGTCGGCGTCGGGGTGGGAGTCGGCGTCGGGGTCGGCGTGGGCGTCGGGGTGGGAGTCGGCGTCGGGGTCGGAGTCGGCGTCGGGGTGAACTCCGGCGGCGGCGCCACCTCGTCCGTCTCGCTCGGCGTCGGGGAGGCCGACGGCGTTCGCGACGGCTGCTGCGTCGACGGGCTCTCGCTCGGCGTGAGCGCGGGTGTGCCGTTGTTGCCCAGCATGTTCGCGATCACCAGGCCCGCACCGCCGAACACGAGCAGCGCGAACACGATGATCGTGATCACGCGGCCGCGGCCGGTGGTCATCTTCTGCCAGAAGGTCCGTTCCTCCTCCGGCGGCTCCAGCGGCGGCGGCACCTGGGGCGGCACGGCGGCCGCCGCGGTGTCCGCACCGAGCGCCGCGGCGGCACCGACGGCTCCTGCAGCGCCCACCGCGCCGACCAGCGTGGTGCGGTCGGTGCCCTCGGCCGCCTGGCCCAGCACCATCGTGCCGGACCCGGCGACCGGGTCGATCACCTCGGTACCGCCGGCGCCCACGCCGAGCTGCATGGTCTCGCCGCTGGTGCCCATGCGCCCCGCGGGGCCGCCGAGCAGGATCGTGACGGTCTCGCGCATCGACTCGGCGGTCGGGAACCGACGGTTCGGGTCCTTGGCCATGGCCCGGGACACGAGGCGGTCCACGGACGCCGGGACCGCCGCGCGCCGCGCCGAGGCCGCGGGGACCGGTGCGTTCACGTGCGCCCGCAGGACGTCCTCCGCCTGTGCCCGCTCGAACGGGGCGTGGCCGGTCAGCGTGTAGTACGCGAGCGCGCCGACGGCGTAGATGTCGCTCCGCGCATCCAGCGGCTTGCCCCGGGCCTGCTCCGGCGACATGCCGATGACCGAGCCGGCCACCGTGGCGCCCTCGCCCTCGCCGCCGGCGGGCCGGGTGAGCCCGAGGTCCAGCAGCCCGACGGCGAACGTGCCGTCCGGGCGCTTGTCGACCATCACGTTGCGCGGCGCGATGTCCCGGTGCACGAGACCCGCGGCGTGCACGGCGGCGAGCCCCTCCAGCAGGCCGTCGATGATGATGAGCGCGTCCCGCCAGGGCAGGCCGCTGTCCCCGGCGTAGTCGGACAGGGAGATGCCCGGCACCCGGTTCATGACGGTCCACGGGACGCTCGCGCCCGCGACGTCCTCCTCGCCGGAGTCCAGCACCTTCACGACGCCCGGGTGGGTCACGAGCGCCGACGCGTCGACCTCGCGCTGGAGCGAGGCCCGCGCGTTGCGGTCGTCGACCAGGTGCGGGTGCAGCACCTTGACCACGAGGGGCCCGTCGAAAGGGTCGGCCTCGGGCTCCGCGGGCCCGGCGATCTCCGCCGTGGCGTCGGTGTCGACGTCGGCGTCCGCGTCGGTCTCGTCGCCAGGCTCGGGCACGCCGTCGGCGGCGGAGCCGGTGCCGGCGCCGTCGTCCGCACCGGACCCGGAATCACCGGCATCGGACGCACCGGCCGTGGTCTCGCCAGGCTCCGTGTCCGCGGCCTCGCCCGGCGCACCGGCCTCGCTCTCGCCGGCCCCGTCCGAACCGTCCGAACCGTTCGAACCATCCGAACCGTCCGCGCCGTCGCCGTCCGCGGAAGCGCCCGTGGCGACGTCGGAGTCCTCGTCGTCGCCCGTCGCGGGCTCCGGGACCGCTACCCGCTGCGCGTCGTAGACCGTGAACGTCGCCCCAGTGCCGAGGACGTCGACGAGCTCGTACTTTCCGCCGAGCACGACGTGCACCGGGAGGTCTGCCGCGTCGGCCTCGGTCTCACCCGTGTTGTTCTCGTTCACTGGCTCACCGGTGTCCATGGTCGCGCATCAAGCAAATCAGTCATTTCGGCTATCTGGGGCATGTTCTTCTCAGGATACGTAGCGGAGCGCGCGCGCACCAAAGATGGGCGGCGCGGATGTGTGAGTAGTGCGGAGTATCACGATCGCGGCTGCCACCGGACCACTGCTTTGCCACACTACGCAGATGCGAGACCTCGCACTTCTTCCCAAGGCGCACCTCCACCTGCACTTCACCGGATCCATGCGGGTGCCGACACTCGTCGACATGGCGGCCGCGTACGGCGTCCGGCTGCCCGAGGCGCTCATCGACAACGACCCCCTGCGTCTGCCCGCCACGGAGCGTGGCTGGTTCCGCTTCCAGCGCCTGTACGACGCCGCCCGCGCGTGCGTACGGTCCGAGGCCGACATGCGCCGCCTGGTGAACGAGGCGGCGGCCGACGACGCGGCCGAGGGCTCCGGCCGGCTCGAGATCCAGGTCGACCCCACGTCCTACGCACCGTTCGTCGGCGGCATCACACCGGCCGTCGAGATCGTCATCGACGCCGCCAAGGCCGCGAGCGCCGAGCACGGCATCGAGGTCGGCGTGATCATCGCGGCGTCGCGCATGAAGCATCCGCTCGACGCGCGCACGCTCGCCCGGCTGGCCGCCCGGTACGCGGGTGACGGCGTGGGCGAGGTCGTGGGCTTCGGGCTGTCGAACGACGAGCGCCGCGGCGACACGTCCCAGTTCGGCCCCGCGTTCGACATCGCGCGCCGGGCCGGGCTGGCCGCGGTGCCGCACGGCGGCGAGCTGCTCGGGCCGGACCACATCAGCGAGGTCCTGCGGGAGCTCGTCCCGGACCGGATCGGGCACGGCGTCCGGGCCGCGGAGGACGAGCGCGTCCTGGCGGAGATCGTGGACCGCGGTGTCGCGCTGGAGGTGAACCCAGGCTCGAACATCGGCCTGGGCGTGTACGGCGAGGCGGACGAGGTGCCGCTGCGCACCCTGGTGGACGCGGGCGCCGTCGTCGCGCTCGGGGCCGACGACCCGCTCCTGTTCGGGTCACGGCTCGTGGACCAGTACACGATCGCGCGGGACGCGCACGGGTTCACGGACCCGGAGCTGGCGGCGCTGGCGGGGTCGTCGATCCGGGCCAGCCGGGCGTCGTCGTCGACCAAGGCGCGGCTGCTGGCCGACGTCGACGCGTGGCTGCTCGCGCCCGATCCCGCCGAGACCCGGCACGCCCTCCCGACGGGCGGGTCAGTCACGATTGGGTGACGATCGACCGACCCAACCATCTTGATCCGGCGTGCGTCGGTCATAGATAAAGGACACTCACGGGGGGACGACGTCGTCTCGTGTGTGCGGTGCCGCGCCACCCCCAGCAGGTGCGGCCGAGGAGGAGTCACGATGCGGGTTGTGCACAGCAGGTCGAACCACGGCACGGACAGGATCCACGTGGGCAGGCGGGTCGTGAGCGCGTTGGGCGCGGTGGCGCTGACGGCGACCCTGCTCGCCGGCTGCGGTGACGACCAGGAGCCGCCGGCGGGGGCGGACGGGACGACGAGCTCGCCGAGCGCCTCCGCGTCCGAGGAGAGCTCCCCCACCCCGGAGCCCAGCGCGAGCACGCCGTCCGAGGAGCCGGAGCCGAGCGGGTCGCCGTCCGAGAGCGCCGGCGAGGGCACGGACGACTCCGGTGCGAGCGCCGACGAGGGTTCGGCCGACGGCGCGGACGAGGGCAAGGGCGACGACGGCAAGTCCGACGAGGGCAAGTCCGACGGCAAGGGCAGCTCGCAGGACGAGGCCGACGGGGACAAGGGCGACGACAAGGGCTCGAAGGACGACGAGCCGAAGAAGCCCGACTACATCGAGTACGGCGAGGTCAGCGACCGCGTGGGCAAGCTGCAGCAGCGGCTGCGGGACCTCGGCTACTTCGTGACGTCGGTCGACGACGCGTACGGCGGCGAGACGCAGCAGGCCGTGTTCGCGCTGCAGAAGGCCGGGGGCCTGTACCGGGACGGCGTGGTCGGGGACGCCACGCTGGCCGCGGCGGACAAGGGCGTGGTGCCGCGGCCGCAGACGTCGTCGGGCAAGGTGCTGGAGATCGACATCGACCGGCAGCTCGTGCTGGCCGTCGAGAACGGCAAGGTCGTCAAGGTGATCAACGCGTCGTCCGGCAACGGGGAGACGTACGAGGCCAAGGGCGCCACCTACACGGCGTACACGCCGCGCGGGTCGTTCGCGGTGTACCGCGAGGAGAACCGGATGTACGCGTCGCGGCTGGAGCTGGGCGACATGTGGCGGCCCAAGTTCTTCACGGGCGGCATCGCGGTGCACGGCTCGGCGTCGGTGCCGGCGTTCCCGGCGTCGCACGGCTGCGTGCGGGTGTCGAACAGCGCGATGGACTGGATCTGGGACAGCTGGGGCGCGCCGTCGGGCACCCCGGTCGTCGTCTACTGAGCCGTCCGTCCACTGAGGCAGATGTCAGACGCTCAGGTCACCCTGGTGACCTGAGCGTCTGACACGTGCGGACCGGACCGCTAGAGAGAGACGCCCACCAGGACGGTCTCCGGGACCAGGGTCACGCCGAACCGGTCGCGGACGCCGTCGCGGACCGCGCGGGCCAGGGCGATGACGTCCTCGGTCCGGGCACCACCGCGGTTGGTCATCGCCAGCGTGTGCTTGGTCGACAGCCGGGCCGGGCTGTGCTCCCCCGCCAGGCCGAAGCCCTTGGCGAAGCCGGCGTGCTCGATGAGCCAGGCGGCGCTGGTCTTCACGAGCGTGGGGTCGATGGCACCGAGGCTCGGCCCGGTGGTCGTCTCCGGCGTCGCGGAGCGGACCGGGTAGCGCGGTGCGTCCTCGGGCAGGTGCTCCAGGTGCTCCACGGGGATCACGGGGTTGGTGAAGAACGAGCCGGAGTTCCAGCGGTCGTGGTCCGGCTCCCCGCCGAAGGTCGGGCGGTCGAGCAGCATGCCCTTGCCGCCACGCAGGCCCAGCACGGTCTCGCGGACGTCCTTCATGGGTGCGCGCTGGCCCACCTCGACGCCGAGGCGGCGCGCCAGCTCCCCGTAGCCCACGGGCGCGGACAGTGTGCCGAGCCGGAACTGGAACTGGACGTTCAGCACCACGTAGCGCGGCGACGGGTACCAGGGGGCTCGCGGGTCGCCCTCGCCTCGGATGCCCTCGCGGCCCTCGCCGTGCATGGACTTCTTGAGCAGCGACGTGCGGTACCCGAAGCCCAGCTCGCCGACGGCGAAGGTGCGCACCCGGCGGTCGCCGCGGTCCCAGGTGCGGACCAGCGAGACGACGCCCGAGAGCTCCTGGCCGTACGCGCCGATGTTCTGCACGGGGGCGGCACCGACGGTCCCCGGGATGCCCGACAGCGACTCGACGCCGACCCAGCCCTCGTCGACGGCGCGCTCGACCAGCTCGTCCCAGTTCTGGCCCGCCGGCGCGCTGACCACGCCGCCGCCGCACGTGTCGTCCGACTCGACGGTGATCCCGGTGCGGACGTCGCGCACCACGACGCCGCCGAAACCCTCGTCGGCCACCAGCAGGTTGGAGCCGCCACCCACGACGAGCAGCGGCACACCGGCGTCGTCGGCGGCCCTCACCGCCTCGATCAGAGCGGCCTCTTCCTCGGCCTCGACGTACGAGGCAGCCGGTCCACCCACTCGCAGAGTGGTGAGGTCGGCGAGGCTGGGGACCACCGCTTGTGCCTGGACGGTGTCTGCCGGGTATGGGCTCACCGTGCAAGCCTATCTACCCGCAGTGCGGGATTTGTGCACATCTTCGACATGGCGTGGGTGATGTCTGCCAATTCTGGAACCTTTTGGTGTCCGCAGACGTGTTCCCTCCCTGGTTTCCAGGGCCTGGCCTGCGGGAACCCGTCGGCGTGATCCGCGCTACCTCTTCACACCCGCCGCGGTCGGCAGCGGGCGCACGGAGCGTGCCACGACCAGCCCGAGGATCATCGGCACCAGGAGCACGAGCACCGCCAGGCGGTAGCCCGTCTCGTGGGCCACGAGCCCGATGAGCGGCGGCCCCACGAAGAACGCCGTGTACGCGATGGTCGAGACCGCGGCCACCCGCATCGCGGCCCGGCGCGGCTCGTCGGACGCGGCGCTCATGCCCATCGGGAAGCCCATCGCCGCGCCGAGGCCCCACAGGGCCACGCCGACGAACGCCAGCCACAGGACCGGGACCAGCGAGAACGTCAGCACGCCGACGAACGCGAGCAGCGCCGAGAGCACGAGCACCGGGACGCGCCCGAACCGGTCGATGGCGCGCGTCCCCGCCAGCCGGGCGGTCGTCATCGCGGTGAGGAAGACGGCGAGACCGACCGCGCCCATGCCGTCGGAGGTGCCGAAGCCGTCCACGACCGCGAGGCTCACCCAGTCGTTGGCCACGCCCTCCGTGAGGGCGGCGCTCAGCACCACGAGGCCGATCGCCAGGGTGCGCGGCTCGCCCCAGGCGGCGAGCAGCCCCCTGATGCCCGACGGCGGCGGCGTCACCTCCGCGGGATCGGCGCCGTCCGCGCTGACCGCCCCGGCCGCGCCGTCCGGCCGGGCTGACACGGCGGTGCTCGGCGTGAAGAACCGGGTGGCGATCACGACGGAGAGGAACGCGACGACGCCTGCGGCCACGACGTGCCAGGCGACCGGGAGGCCCACGTTGGCCGCCAGGATGCCGAGGCCGGCACCGATCACGGTGCCAAAGGAGAAGCCTGCGTGGAAGATCGGCATGACGGCGCGGCCGAGCCGCTGCTCGACCGCCGCGCCCTCCAGGTTCATCGCGGCGTCCCAGACCCCGGCGCCCACGCCGAACAGGATCAGGCCGCCGCGGACGGCGAGGTGCTGGTCCGTGGCGACGCCGTACCCGGCGACCGTGAGGCCGGCGACGAGCAGCCCCGAGAAGGTCAGGACGGTCCGTGCCGTACCGAACCGCTCCGCGACCAGGCCCGACAGCGGGATCGCGGCGACCGAGCCGATGGACCCCGTGAGCAGGAGGAAACCCATCTCCTGCTCGGAGAAACCCAGGCCGTCCCGCACCGCGGGAAGGCGTGACGCCCAGCTCGCGAAGGCGAACCCACTGGCAGCGAAGACGACGAATACCGCGCGGGCGGCGGCGTGTGCAGTAGGCACGGAACTCCTTGGTGCGATTGAATCTCCCGACCGTAAGCCACAATCTGGGATCAGCCCAGCAGATACCCGGGTCCTGCACCACCGGTGCCCGATGCGAGAGAAGGAACCGCGATGAACCGCCAGACCGTTGGCCGACCGACCCTCGCGAAGGTCGCCGAGCTGGCAGGTGTCTCCGTGTCCACCGCGTCGCTCGCCTTCTCCGGCGCGGGACCGATCACGCCCGAGACCCGGGAGAAGGTGCTGGCCGCCGCCCGCGAGCTCGAGTACTCCGGGCCCAACCCGCTGGGGCGGCAGCTCCGGTCGGGCCGCTCCGGGATCGTGGGCGTGGTGATCGGCGACCAGCTCGGCCGGTCGTTCCGCGACCCGGTCTCCACGCAGGTGCTGCACGGCCTGGTCTCCGCGATCGGCGAGCAGGGGCTGGGCGTGCTGCTGGTGCCGGGGATGCCGCAGGGCGCCACCGCGCAGTCCGTGGGGCTCGCCGCCGAGGCCGGCCTGCCGCCCGCCGTCGACCCGCTGGTCGAGGCCGCGGCGATGGACGTGGCCGTGCTCGTGTGGGGAATCCTGGAGGGCGACCCGAACCTCGCTGCGCTCCAGCGCCGGGGTGTGCCGGTCGTGATCGGCGAGGGGCACGAGGTGCCCGGCGTGCCCGTGGTCGGCGTCGACGACCGCCGCGGCGCCGCCGAGGCGGTACGCCACCTCGTCGAGCTGGGGCACACGCGGATCGCGGAGATCGCGCTGCCGTTCGGGCGGGACGAGCGGTCGGGGCTGGTGGACGCCGAGCGGCTCGCCGCGGCGGAGCGTACGCCCACCCGGAACCGGCTGGCCGGGGTGCGCGACGTCATCGAGCCCGTCATGTCCTGGGAGACGCCCGCCTCGCTCGTGGAGCACGGGCGCGACGCCGCCACGGAGATCCTGTCCGAGTGGGCGCCGGCCCGGGACCGTCCGACGGCGATCATCGCCCACTCCGACCTGCTCGCCGCCGGCGCCGTGATCGCCGCGCGCGAGCTCGGCCTGCGCGTCCCCGAGGACGTGTCGGTCGCCGGGTTCGACGGGCTGGACCTGCCGTGGCTCTCCCCGGACGTGCTGACCAGCGTGCACCAGCCGCTCGTCGAGAAGGGGCGTGCGCTCGGCCTGGCCGTCATCGCGCTGCTGGCCGGCGAGGAGCCAGAGTCGGTGACCCTGCCGGTCAGCCTGGTCGAGGGCACGACGACGGGCCCCGTGCCCGACCTGGGATGACACGCCCACTTTCGGGTGACGCCTAAATTGCTTCTGTCCCGATCCCCGCTCTGATAGGGAGGGTCCACGGCCCGCTCACCGAGAGGGGGCCCGGAGGCATGGAGGCAGGGCTATGTCGAGACGAAGAGGACTGCGGACCACGGTGTTCGCACTGGTGGCGACGGGAGCGCTCGTGGTGCAGGCGGGGATCACGGCGAGCGCCGTGCCGGCGGTAGGTGCGCCGGAGGCGGCGGCGTCGGACAACCAGATCACGCTGACCACCTGGGACGGGGTGCGCGACTTCCACGCGGGCAAGACCGCCAACCTGCGGCCGGGCGCCAAGGGCGGGCTCGTGCTGCGCGGCGCCGGCGACACCGTCGAGTACACCGACCCGTTCGGCGACGGCACGCCCGTCAGCTACGAGACGGGCCGCTGGACGTCGCCCGTGGTCGAGGCCGGCTACCTGATCGACGAGTCGGTGAGCTCGTGGAACGCGCACACGCCCACCGGGACCTGGGTGGAGATCGAGTACCGCGGCCGCAAGGCCGACGGGACCTGGACCAAGTGGTTCGTGATGGGCCGCTGGGCCTCGGGCGACGACTTCGCGCCCGCCGACGGCCGCGTGGGCGACATCCACCGCACCTCGGTGAACGGCCAGACCGACGACGACGCGTACCTGTTCACCGACACGTACGTCGCGAAGTCGGGGCACGAGCCGGATGCGTACCAGACCCGCGCCACGCTGTACCGGCCCGAGGGCACCCGGGTGTCCCCGCGGCTCGACGCCGTGAGCACCATGACCAACGAGTACCTGCCCGACGCGCACTACACGGGCACGAGCGAGTTCACGCTCGGGCGCGAGGTGGCGCTCGACGTGCCGCAGTACAGCCAGAACATCCACCGCGGCGAGTACCCCGAGTTCGGGGGCGGCGGCCAGGTGTGGTGCTCGCCGACGTCGTCCACCATGGTCATCTACTCCTACGGGCGCGAGGTGCCGGCCGAAGAGCTGGAGGGCATCGAGGCGCCGAACGGCGACCCGCAGGTCGACTACGCCGCGATGAACACCTGGGACTACACCTACGAGGGCGCGGGCAACTGGCCGTTCAACGCGGCCTACGCGAACACGTTCGGCCTGGAGTCGTTCGTGACCCGCCTTCGCTCCCTCGCGGAGGCGGAGAAGTTCGTGGCGGCCGGCATCCCGCTGGTCTTCTCGATCAACTTCGAGGCCGAGGAGATGCCCGAGGCCGGGTACGAGACCGACGGGCACCTCGTGGTGCTCCGCGGGTTCACCGCCGACGGCGACCCGATCCTCAACGACCCGCACGGGGCGACGAACGACGCCGTCCGCGTCGTGTACACGCGGGAGAACTTCGAGCGGGTCTGGCAGACCTCGACCGACGGCCTCACGTACGTCTACCACCCGAAGAACGTGAAGCTCCCCGCCAACCTGCCGGGCGTCACCCCGAACTGGTGACCCCGACCCGTTGAGTGCGGGATATTCGCGCTTCTCTGTGTGTCATAAGCGCGAATGTCCCGCACTCAGCGGTTTCAGTGGCGGGGCGGTATCAGTGGCGGGGGATCGAGCGGGGTTCCGAGGTGTACGACGCCGGCGTGTAACCGTCCGCCGAGACCGTCACCTCCACCGAGATCTCCGCGCCCCGGTCCCGGCCGGTCACCAGGTAGCGCGGGCCCGTCGCCCAGCGGACCGGCTCGCCGTCGCGCAGCCACCGGTAGGCCACGTCGACGTCGTCCGGCAGGTATGTGCCGGGCTCCGCGGTCAGGACCCGGCCGACCTTGGCCTTGCCCTCGACCGACGGCCCGGACACGTCCGCGACGACCGGGTCGTGGAGCTCGACGTCGGCCGCGTTCACGAACACGTGCCGGTGCGCCAGCCACACCTGGTAATAGACGTCGTCGCCGCGCACAACGGTACGGTCGCCCGGCCCCGAGCCGTCGAACGTGGCGGCCCGGTAGTAGTCGGCGGCCACGTCGTCGTCGGACACGGCGTACGTCTGGCCGACGCCGACCGTGTACTCGATGGGTGTCACGGCCTGCACCGGCACGCCCGGGTACGCCGCGTAGGCGGCGACCTCCGGGTACGCCCGGCCGAAGACCGGCGCCGGGGCGTCGCCCGCGACGGTGACGGTCTGCGCCGTCGCCGGCACCACGACCGGACGGTCGGCCGGGTTGTGCAGCCAGACCAGCGAGCCGGCCCACCACACGCCGAGCCAGTCGCCGTCGACCTGGTCCACCACGAGCTTGTGCCCGGACTGCACGCGCGCGCTCACGTCGCTCGCGTACGTGGTGCCGTCCGCGCCGTCCGGCTTCCAGCCCGGGTCCTTGGCCAGGGGCGCGTCCTCCGAGGGCGACTGGTACAGGTACCGGAAATTGGTGCCCGCGCCGTCGACGCACTCGCCCGAGCCCGGCGACGCCTGCTCGCAGCCCGTCACCACGTTCGGGTTCTGCGCGTAGCCCGTGCGCACCTCGACGACGTCGCCCGGCTCGACGTCCGTCGTCGTCTCCAGGTCGCCGCCGATCGGTGCGCCGAGCAGCTCGAAGTAGTGGTCCCAGTCCCAGTACGGGCCCGGGTCCCAGTGCACGTTCTTGGTGTAGCCCGGCAGGATGCCCGGCACCTGGTCGTGGCCGATGACGTGCGCCCGGTCGAGCGGGACGTCGTGCTCCGCGGCGAGGTAGCGCACGAGCGCCGCCGACGACTGGTACATCGCCTCGGTGAACCAGGTCCCCGTGCCCGCCCAGCCCTCGTGCTCCAGGCCGATCGAGTGCATGTTCATGAACCAGTTGCCCGCGTGCCAGCCGACATCGGCCGGGTCGAGGTGGTTGGCCACGTGCCCGTCCTCGGAGCGCAGCGTGTAGTTCCAGGCCAGGTAGGTCGGGTCCTGCACCAGGTTCACCGACGGCTGGTAGGCGGTCTCGGTGTCGTGGATCAGGATGTAGTCGATCGACGGGCCGCCCGCGCCGGTGCGGTCGGCCTGGTCGTGGTTGCCGTAGTCGCCGGTGCCGTCCGGCAGGTCCGGCGAGCCCTTCTCGTACGGGGCGGGGAGCCACTCGCAGCCGAGGTCGTCGGGGCAGTCCGCCTCGGGGTCGCTCGTGCTCGCGCTCCGGGGCACGACGACGTCCGGGTTGGCCGTGAGGATGACCGCGCCGTCCTGCGGGGTGGTGGTCCCCGCGCCGTCCCGCAGCGTGGCGTACACACCCGCCGCGAAGCCGTCGATGTCGCTCATCCGCGACACGGCGTCCGCCCAGACGGTCACGCCGCCCGGTGATGTCGCGGCGTCGGGGTCGACCGCGGCATCGGGGTCGGCCGCGCCGTCGCGCACGGCCTGGGTCTGGTACGACGCCAGGAGGGCCGCGCCGCCGCAGACGTTGGCCTGGGCGTCCGAGCGCAGGGTGGCCTCGTCGAGGCCGGTCAGCGCGGCCGCCCGGGTGAGCTCGGGCGTGCCCTCGCGGGCCGGGCCCGTCTTGTCGTTGATCGCGGACAGCGGCAGCCCGTCACCGTGCGCGTGCCCGAGGCCCTCCCCGGCCGTCAGGTTGAACACGCCGTAGCCGCCGTCGGCGCTGGCCTGACCGGCGTGCTGGTCCCAGCGGGACTCCAGGTAGGAGACCGCCTTGAGCAGGTCCTCGGGCACCCCCGTGGCGTCGGCCGCCGCGGTGAACGCCTCGTCGAGCGAGCCGGCGGCCAGCACGGGAGCGCAGGCGACCACCTCGTCGCCGGACGTCGTCACCGTGGGGGCGGCCGCAGCCGCGGAGAGCGGGATGAGCGGAAAGAGCACCCCGGCCGCCGTGGCCAGGGCTGTGATACGTCGTCGTGACGTCACGCGGAGTTCCTCTCGTCGAGTCCGTAGAGCTCCGGACGAGAGAATCACACCCGATCAGGGTGTGCATGAGAAGGGCCCGCGGGTTAAAAAATCGTTACCCCGGCAAACTGACCTGTTCGCCGCCCGTGCCGACGACGGTGGCGGGAGCCGTCAGAAGCGGACGAGCGCCTGGGCGCGGACCAGCACCTTGGCGCCGTCGACCGTGACGGCGAGGTCCACGCGGACCGTGCCGGCGTCGGCGTCGACCACGCCCACCGTGCCCACGACCTCGATCAGTGCCGTGCCCGGGTTGGGCACCTCGACCGGCTTGGTGAAGCGCGTCTGGTAGTCGACGACGGCGCCCGGGTCGCCCGCCCAGTCCACGACCAGGCCCACGACGGTCCCCATGGTGAGCATGCCGTGCGCGATGACGCCGGGCAGGCCCGCGTCCACGGCGAACTTGTCGTTCCAGTGGATCGGGTTGAGGTCGCCGCTGGCGCCCGCGTAGCGGACCAGGGCCGCGCGGTCGAAGGTGACGGTGCGGCTGCCGATCACGTCGCCGACGGCGAGCGTCGCGATGTCGGGGCGGCTCATGCGTCCTCACCTCGGATGGCCAGCGTGGACGTGACCGTGGCGACGTGCTCGCCGGGGGTGTCGGCCTCGGGGGACGGCACCTCGACCTGCTGGGGCATCGCGTAGATCTCGCAGCGCGTGGTCACCATGCTGATGGCGCCGCGGGAGACGATCCGGTCCACGTGCAGCACCGTCGTGAGCTCGTCGCCGGCGACGATGGGACGGTGGTGCGTGAAGCGCTCGTCCGCGTGGACCACGCGGGAGAAGTCGATGTCGGCCTCGGGGTCGCTGACGTACTGCGACTCGGTGCGCTGCGCCACGACCACGGCGAACGTGGGTGGGGCGACCAGGTCCGGATAGCCCAAACCCCGCGCCGCCACGAGATCGTGGTGCGCGGGGTGCGTGGCACCGACGGCAACGGCGAACTCGCGGATCTTCTCGCGGCCTACGGAGTAGGGGGCGTCGGCCGGGTAGACCCGGCCCTCGAAATCAGCGTTCGCCACGTCGGTGTGAGCCTGCTACGAGACTCAGCGAGTCTCGCGGTGCGACGTGTGCTTGCCGCAGCGCGGGCAGAACTTCGCCAGCTCCAGGCGGTCCGGGTCGTTACGCCGGTTCTTCTTCGTGATGTAGTTCCGCTCCTTGCAGTCCACGCATGCCAGCGTGATCTTCGGGCGGACATCCGCGCTCTTGCTTGCCATGGCTCTCACCTCCGCGCCTCGAGAGGGAGGCGCCATGTGTCTTCTCGTCGTCCGGCACAGGAAGCCGGACGGATGTACTTGCTTGGTAGCGAGGGCGGGGCTCGAACCCGCGACCTCACGATTATGAGTCGTGCGCTCTGACCAGCTGAGCTACCCCGCCGCGCGTGACTGAACGCGAGGCCGTCCGCCGTTGCTCCCCACCGGCGAACCGGTGGGGTGGGCGTACGACCCCGCGTCGATCACAGAGCCCCGAAAGGGAATCGAACCCTTGACCTTCTCCTTACCATGGAGACGCTCTGCCGACTGAGCTATCGGGGCGGCGAGGAAGACTCTACATGCCCTCCGGCCTGGCGTGAAATCGAATCCGGTGTGAGGTGCGCCGCGCGGGTCGCGAGCCCCGCCAGCACCTGGCGGTTGGGCCAGAAACCGGGGTCAGGACCCGCACTCGGCGCCGGCCGCACCGGCACGGACCAGACAACGAAACAGGGCGTGACCAACGAGATCGCTGGTCACGCCCTGCTGTGCTTCACGTGGCTGGTGAGGGATTCGAACCCCCGAAGGCTGAGCCGTCTGATTTACAGTCAGATCCCTTTGGCCGCTCGGGCAACCAGCCGTGAACGGTGCCAACCATAGCGCCCCACCAGCCCTCGCGAGAAATCGAAAAGGGGCCCGGCCAGGTGACGAGCCCCACAGCGCATCCGGGACCCGCGCGGGGGCACGAGATCTATCGTGACGCAGTGACACAACAACAGGATCGCTGGGGTCTCCCCCTCGGCATCGGCGCCTACCTGCTCTGGGGCGGGATGCCGCTGTTCTTCCCGCTGCTCCAGCCGGCGGGCCCCCTGGAGATCGTGGCCCACCGCATCGTGTGGAGCCTGCTCTTCTGCCTCATCGCCCTCGCGGCCCTGCGCCAGCTCGGCGACTTCCGCACCGCCCTGCGGTCGCCGCGCATCCTGGGCACGTTCGCCGTGGCGGCGGCCCTGATCGTCGTCAACTGGGTGGTGTACGTGTACGCCGTGCTCAGCGACCGGGTGCTCGACGCCGCCCTGGGCTACTTCATCAACCCCATCATCACGGTGCTGCTCGGTGTGCTGGTGCTGCGCGAGCGGCTCCGGCCCATGCAGTGGATCGCGATCGGCTTCGGCGCGGCGTCCGTCGTCGTGCTGTCCACCGGGCTCGGCGGGCTGCCGTGGATCTCGCTCTGCCTCGCGCTCTCCTTCGGCCTGTACGGGCTGGTCAAGAACCGCGTGGGCCGCACCGTCGCCGCCCTGCCCGGCCTGGCCGTCGAGACGACCGTCGCCACGCCGTTCGCGCTCGCCTACCTCCTGTGGCTCGGCAGTTCGGGCACGTTCACGAACGAGGGCACCGGGCACGCGCTGCTGCTCATGTCCGCCGGTATCGTCACCGCGCTGCCCCTGCTCCTGTTCGGCGCCGCCGCCCGGCGGCTGCCCCTGTCCGTCGTCGGCATGCTGCAGTACCTCGCGCCGGTGCTGCAGTTCCTGGTGGGCCTGCTCGTCTTCGGGGAGCACATGCCGCCCGCCCGTTGGGCGGGGTTCGCCCTGGTCTGGCTCGCCCTGATCCTGCTCACGGTCGACGGCGTCCGCCAGGCCCGCCGTGCGCCGCGCCTGGGCCTGCCCTGACCGCCCGGCCCGCACCACCCCCGTTGAGTGCTGGGTATTTGTTGCTCGGCGCCTGCCGGAGCAACAAATAGCCAGCACTCA
>NZ_JBHWZO010000152.1:0-15205 GCF_042728455.1 Promicromonospora sp. NPDC060204 | reverse complement strand
GGTCGCCCGAGCGACCCGCACGCCTGACCCACATCGATGCCGAGGTCACTCGACCCCGAGCAGCACCTCCACCGCACGGCTCAGGAACGCGTCGACCGAGGCCTCGTCGTAGGCCTCCGGCCCACGGGCCCGGCCGAACGTCGCCGACCGGATGTCGCCGGCCGTCAGCGGCTCCTGTCGGTCGAAGTAACCGATCAGCCGGTCGCACAGGTCGTCGACGTCGTCCTTGTCGTAACCCTGCGAACCGCGGTCGGCGGGCGCGAACTTCTCGCCGTCGGGGCGGCCCAGCCGCCCGTACAGGGAACGCGCGCGCTCGGCGAGCGCGTTCATCCAGGCCTGCTGACCGTGCGCCGAGGCGTACTCCGCACGCTGCCGCGCGATGAACGCCGCCTCGAGACGGTCGAGCGCCGCGTCGACCTCGTGGGTGTTGTACCCGCCACGGGTCAGGTCGAACGTCGAGGCCTGGATGTCGGCACTCGTCAGCCGTTCGGCCGTGCGTCCCTCGTACGCCTGCCGGGCATGCTCGAAGAACTCGTCGACCTCGTCCTTGTCGTACCCGGTGCGCATCTTGGGAACGCTGTTGAACATCCCACTCACTCGTCGTCCTCCTCAGCCGCCAGCTGCCCGCAGGCACCGTCGATGTCGCTGCCGCGGGTGTCACGGATCGTGGTCGGGATCCCGTGCCCGCGCAATCGTGCCACAAACTCGTCCTCGACATCCCGGTCGCTCGCGGTCCAGATCGAGCCAGGGGTCGGGTTGAGCGGGATCGGGTTCACGTGCACCCAGCCGCGGCCCCGCGAGTTGAGCTTCTCGCCCAGCAGGTCGGCCCGCCAGGCGTGGTCGTTCATGTCCTTGATGAGGGCGTACTCGATGGAGACGCGACGCCCGGTCACCTCGAAGTAGTTCCGTGCGGCGTCCAGCGTCTCGTCGACGTTCCAGCGCGTGTTGATCGGCACCAGCTCGGAGCGCAGGTCGTCGTCGGGCGCGTGCAGCGACAGCGCGAGGGTCACCGGGATGCCCTCCTTGGTCAGCTTCTGCATGGCCGGGACCAGGCCCACCGTGGACACCGTGATGTTGCGGGCCGACATGCCGAGACCGTCGGGCTGCGGCGCCACCAGCGTGCGCACCGTCTCGATGACCGCCTTGTAGTTGGCCAGCGGCTCGCCCATGCCCATGAACACCAGGTTGTTCAGCCGGGTGACGCCGCCGGGGATCTCACCGTCGGCCAGCGAGCGGAACGCCGCGCGCACCTGCTCCAGGATCTCCGCCGTGGACAGGTTGCGCGTCAGGCCGAGCTGGCCGGTCGCGCAGAACGGGCAGGCCATGCCGCAGCCGGCCTGGCTGGAGACGCACAGCGTGGTCCGGTTCGGGTAGCGCATGAGGACCGACTCGACCTTGGCGTCGTCGAACAGGTGCCACAGCGTCTTGACGGTGGTGCCGCCGTCTGCCTCCAGCTTGCGCGTGGGGCGGATGAGCTGCGGGAACATCGTCTCCGCGAGGGAGTCCCGGGTCTTCGCCGGGAGGTCCGTCATCTGCGCGGCGTCGCTCGTGTAGTGCGTGAAGTAGTGCGTGGCGAGCTGCTTGGCCCGGAAGGCGGGCTCCCCCGCCTCCAGCACCGACGCCACGCGCTCCTCGGGCGTGAGGTCGGCGAAGTGCCTCGGCGGCTTGCCGCGGCGCTTCGGCGCCATCTGCAGCGGGATCGCCGGGGTCTCGTCCGACGGACGCACGACAGGCTGGGCAAGGGGAGTTTTCATCAGGCAACCACCGAGAGCACGAGATAGACGAAGGGCGCTGTGATGACCAGCGAGTCGAGGCGGTCCAGCACGCCCCCGTGCCCCGGGAGCAATGAGCCCATGTCCTTCAATTCTAGGTCACGCTTGAGGAGCGACTCGGCGAGATCGCCGACCGTGGCAGTGATGGCGGTCATGACGCCGAGCGCGATCCCGAGGATCGGGCTCTCGCCGAGGCCGTACACCGCCCCGACCACGCCCACCGCCGTGGCCAGCACGATCGAGCCGGCCAGGCCCTCCCACGACTTCTTGGGGCTCACGGTCGGTGCCAGCGGGTGGCGGCCCAGCATGACGCCGGCGATGTAGCCGCCGGTGTCGTTGGCCACCGCCAGGAGGATGAACAGCGCGACGCGGATCTCGCCGTCGGGCTGCGCCAGCATCAGGACCACGAAGCCGGCCAGGAACGGGAGGTAGGACGCCGCGAAGACCGCGGCCGCCGAGTCCCGCACCGCGCTCAGGCCGGAGCCGTCGAGCGCCCGCCACACCACGGTCGCGGCCACGGTCAGCACGAAGGCCACGAACAGCGCCTCCGGCCCGCCCCGGTAGGCGGAGACGATCATGCCGGCGGTCCCGACGAACAGCGGGACCATCGGCAGCCGCAGGTCGCGGCGCGCGAACGCCTGCCGCAGCTCCCAGAGCCCCGCCCACAGCAGGACGACCACGAACGCCACGAACGGCTCGGGTCGCCAGTACAGCGACGCGCCGACGATGCCGAGCAGGCCGACGCCCACGAGGATGGCGGCGGGCAGGTTACGGCCCGCGCGCGACTTCTTCGCGGCGGGTACGGGTTCCGGGCTCACGGCGGTGTGCGCGTTGTCTCGCTCTGTCGTGTCTCGAGGCGGTGCGGGCATCAGATCTCGAGCAGCTCGCTCTCCTTGCCGGCGAGCAGCTGGTCGATGATCTCGACGTGGCTCTTGGTGATCTTGTCCAGCTCCTTCTCCGCGCGCACGACCTCGTCCTCGCCGGCCTCGCCGTCCTTGACGATGCGGTCCAGCGTCTCCTTGGCCTTGCGGCGGATGTTGCGCACCGAGACGCGCGAGTCCTCGGCCTTCGACTTGGCGAGCTTCACGTAGTCGCGGCGCCGCTCCTCCGTGAGGGAGGGCAGCACGATGCGGATGGCGTTGCCGTCCGTCGCCGGGTTCACGCCCAGGTCGGAGTCGCGCAGCGCCTTCTCGACGGCGGGCACGGAGCTCTTGTCGAACGGCGCGACCAGCACGGTCCGCGCGTCCGGGATGTTGAAGGACGCGAGCTGCTGCAGCGGCGTGGGCGCGCCGTAGTAGTCGACGGTGATCTTGCTGAACATGCCGGCGTTGGCGCGGCCGGTGCGGATGCCCGCGAAGTCCTCCTTGGCGACCTCGATCGCCTTCTCCATCTTTTCCTCGGCTTCGAGGAGGGTCTCGTCGATCACCACTGCTCCTGTCGTTGGTCTACGGGTGGTGCCGGGGCCACTCTACGGACACTTTGCCCGGCTACCGAAAGGTTCGCGCGTTCACCGGGCAAGCCCGGGCCGCGCGGTTCAGCGCGTCGTGATCAGCGTGCCGATCGGCTCGCCGGCGAGCGCGCGGGTGACGTTGCCCTCGCCCTCCATGCCGAAGACCCGCATCTGGACGTCGTTGTCGCGGCACATCGCCAGCGCCGTGTCGTCCATGACGCCGAGCCGGTTCACGAGGGCGTCGGTGTAGGTCAGGTGGTCCAGCTTCTTCGCGTCCGGGTTGCGGCGCGGGTCGGAGTCGTACACGCCGTCGACCCCGTTCTTGCCCATGACGACCTGCTCGCAGCCCGTCTCCAGGGCGCGCTGCACCGCCACGGTGTCGGTCGAGAAGTACGGCATGCCCGCACCCGCACCGAAGATGACCACGCGGCCCTTCTCCATGTGCCGGATCGCGCGCAGGGGAATGTACGGCTCGGCGACCTGGCCCATCGTGATGGCGGTCTGCACGCGCGTCTTGACGCCGGCCTGCTCCAGGAAGTCCTGCAGGGCGAGGCAGTTCATGACCGTGCCGAGCATGCCCATGTAGTCCGCGCGGGCGCGGTCCATGCCGGCCACGCTCAGCTCGGCGCCGCGGAAGAAGTTCCCGCCGCCGACGACGATCGCCACCTGCACGCCGTCGCGCACGGCCACGCCGATCTCCTTCGCGATGCGGCGGACGACGTCGGCGTCCAGCCCCACGCTCCCGCCGCCGAACGCCTCGCCCGACAGCTTCAGGAGCACACGCCGGGCCGGCTTGCCCTCCTCGTCCACCGCGAAGTTCTGGGTCGCCTCGTCACTCACTGGTCAGTCACCCTTCGATCGTCACTGCCGGGACACCGCCCTCCCGGAATACTGCGCCCGACTCGCGGGCGACGCACCTCTGCACCGCGCAGAGGCCTCCGGGCCGACCTCGAGACCCCTGGTGCGAAGTGGAGCCCGCCCCGCTCTACCCCACACCAAAAGTATCGAAGCCGTACCGCGCTCCTGGTGGAGCGTGGCGTGCGAGCCGGCGTCGTCCCTCGGACACGGCCGGCCGCGTATGCGTCGGCCCGGCCCGCGCCGAAGCGCGGACCGGGCCGAACGAGCTGCGTCAGGAACCGACGCGGAAACGCACGAACGCGGTCAGGGCACCGTTCACCGAGGCGACGTGCTTGGCGACCGTGGTCTTCGGGTCCTTCGCCAGAGGCTGGTCCACCAGGACGACCTCCTTGAAGAAGCCGTTCAGGCGACCCTCGACGATCTTGGGCAGCGCCGCCTCCGGCTTGCCCTCGTTCTTCGAGGTCTCCAGAGCGATCTCGCGCTCCTTCTCGACGACGTCCGCCGGGACCTCGTCGCGCGTGAGGTACTTCGGGGCCATCGCGGCGATGTGCTGCGCGATGTCCTTGGCGACGGCCGCGCCGGCCTCGTCGGTGACCACGAGGACACCGATCGACGGCGGCAGGTCCTTGGCCGTCTTGTGCAGGTAGGTCGTGACCTTCGGGCCCTCGACGCGTGCGACGCGGCGCAGGACGAGCTTCTCGCCCAGCGTGGCGCCCTGTGCGGCGATGAGCTCGGCGACGGTGCCCTCACCGGCGGGGGCCGCGGCAGCCGCGACCTCGTCGGCGGCACCGGCGGCCGCGGTGGCCTCCAGGACGGCCTCGGCCAGCGAGATGAACTTCTCGTTCTTGACGACGAAGTCCGTCTCGGCGTTCAGCTCGATCATCGTGGCGACCTGGCCGGCCGCGGTGTCCTCGACCTTGACGGCGACGAGGCCCTCGGACGTGGCGTTGCCCTCGCGCTTGGCGGCGCGGGCCAGGCCCTTGGTCCGGATGATCTCGATGGCCTTGTCGGCGTCGCCGTCGGCCGCGTCCAGGGCCTTCTTGACGTCGAGCATGCCGGCGCCGGTCCGCTCACGCAGCGCCTTGATGTCAGCGGCGGTGTAGTTCGCCATTGTTCTGGTCCTCCGTGCAGTCGTGTTGTTCGTGGGAGGTCGTGCGACCCGAGGAACGGTGCGCCGACCGGGCCGACACGAGGTCGACCCGGTCAGCGCGGCACGTCACTTCTCGGTGTCGGCCTCGGGGGCGGCCTCAGCGGCAGCCTCGGGGGCGGCGGCCGGAGCAGCCTCGGCGGCCTCCACGACCTCGGCGGGAGCGGCCGGGGTGGCGGCGGCAGCAGCCTCGGCGGCGGCCTCCTCGACGGTGCCCTCGGCGGTGGCGGCCGGGGACTCGACCGTGCCCTCGGTGGTGTCGCCGGCCAGGAGCTCGCGCTCCCACTCGGCCAGCGGCTCGGCGGCGGGCTCGGTCTCGGCACCGGTCTTGCTGCCACCCGAGTGGCGCTGCATGAGGCCCTCGGCGGCGGCGTCCGCGATCACGCGGGTGAGCAGCGTGACGGAACGGATCGCGTCGTCGTTGCCCGGGATCGCGTAGTCGACCATGTCGGGGTCGCAGTTGGTGTCGAGGATCGCCACGACGGGGATGCCCAGCTTGCGGGCCTCGTCCACCGCGAGGTGCTCCTTGTTGGTGTCGACGATCCAGACGGCCGAGGGAACCTTGGCCATGTCACGGATACCGCCGAGGGTGCGCGCGAGCTTGTCCTTCTCGCGGCGCAGCACCAGGAGCTCCTTCTTCGTGAGGCCCGAGGCGGCCACGTCGTCGAAGTCGATCTCCTCGAGCTCCTTGAGGCGCTGGAGACGCTTGTGCACCGTGGTGAAGTTGGTGAGCATGCCACCGAGCCAGCGGTGGTTCACGTAGGGCATGCCGACGCGGGCGGCCTGCTCGGCCACCGGCTCCTGGGCCTGCTTCTTCGTGCCGACGAAGAGGATGGAGCCGCCGTGGGCGACCGTCTCCTTGACGAAGTCGTAGGCGCTGTCGATGAAGTGCAGCGACTGCTGCAGGTCGACGATGTAGATGCCGTTGCGCTCCGTGAAGATGAAGCGCTTCATCTTCGGGTTCCAACGGCGGGTCTGGTGTCCGAAGTGGACACCGCTCTCGAGGAGCTGGCGCATGGACACGACGGCCATGACACGTCCTTTCGGTGCGGTCCGGGATCGACCCGGGACTCCGCACGCATTTCAGGCGGCACAGGACACAAGGCCTGGGCCACGGTTCGGTTGGCGGCACCCTCTCCTGACGGTGCCCCTGGCGCCACGTCGTGCCCGACGCCGACCCCTGAGGGCTGGACCACTGCCGGACGCGACTCGATGTGACGCGCGATGTCGACCAGGTGTTCTCCCTGCCAGGCAAGCAGTCAGCCGAGCTGGACGCCTGCCGAACGGGCAGCACATGCCGGTCGCGGGTTGAAGTCTACCCGACCGGCCCCCGCGGCGAGGACCCGCGCGACGTGCCCCGGCTGTGACGTCGCACGCTCCCCCGCGGGCGCTCGTCCGGCCGGTTCTGCGGCCGGTTCTCGGGGCGGTTCTCCGCAGCTCGTGACCGCGCCCGGGAGACCCTCGCGACGGCGGCAGCAGGAAACGAGCGCGACCACAGGAGGGTGCGGGACGGGTTTGTGCACAGGCGGGCTGTTCGACGCCGGCGGCGGTGCGATCGCGGCGTGATGCTCGGGGCATGACGACTCCTCGTTCTCCCGGTTCTCCCCGCCGTGCGGCCCACCGCTCGGCCCACCGCCGGACGGCCGCAGCGGTCGTGGCCACGCTGCTCGCCGTCGTGCTCGCCGCCCTCGTGCTCGTCGCTGTCGTGCCGGCTCCGCCCGCCGCCGCCCTGCGCTCCGGGCCGGACGTCGCCGTCCGGCTGGGTCTCGACGCCCGCCTCGCGCCCGGTGGGGCTGACGGCGGTGCGGCGGAGCCCGGCGGGGTGGGCGGCGGTGCGGCTGACGACGGTGCGGCGGACGGCGGTGCTGCGGACGGCGGTGCTGCGGACTCCGGCGCGGGTGCCGGTGCTGATGCCCGCGCCGCGGGTACCGGCTACGTGCCGCCCGTCGCGGGCGTGGACCCGCCGGCCGGCGTGGAGCGGCTGTTCGACCCGCCCGCCGAGGAGTGGGGCGCGGGGCACCGTGGCGTCGACCTGGCCGCCGCGGCCGGTGCGCGCGTGCTCTCCCCCGGTCCGGGCGTGGTGACGTTCGCCGGGCAGGTGGCGCGGCGCGGCGTCGTGGTGGTCACCCACCCGGACGGCCTGCGCAGCAGCCTGGAACCGGTGGCCGCGTCCGTGCCGGTCGGCACCGCGGTCGCCGCGGGGACGGCGGTCGGCGTCGTCGAGGCGGGCGCGGACGAGCCCGGCGCGGGCGCCACCGACCCCGGCACGACGCAGAACCACTGCGCGCCCCGGTCCTGCGTGCACTGGGGCGTGCGGCGGGGCGAGCGGTACGTCGACCCGCTGTCCCTGCTGGACCGCCCGCCGATCGTCCTGCTGCCGGACCGCTGACCGGGGCTCAGGTCCGGGCGCCGACGGCACGAGCGCGCCGGCCAGACGCGCACCACCTGCCGGTCAGGCGCGCGGGAATGCCTGGGCGTAGACGCTGCGCAGCCGCTCGGCGTCCACGTGGGTGTAGCGCTGGGTGGTCGCGAGGTTCGCGTGGCCCAGCACCTCCTGCACGGCACGCAGGTCGGAACCGCCCTGCAGCAGGTGCGTCGCGGCGGAGTGCCGGAGCGCGTGGGGCGCGACGTCGTCGACGCCGGCCTGGGCCGCGAGCCGGTGCACGGCCTCGCGCACCTGGCGCTGCCCCCAGCGTCCGCCGCGCTCCCCTACGAGGAAGGCGTCACCGGTGGCAGCAGTCATGAACGCGGGCCGGCCGTCGGCCAGCCAGGCGTCGACGGAGCGCGCGGCCGGGATCCCGAACGGGACGACGCGCTCCTTGCCGCCCTTGCCGAGCACCCGCACGAGCCGGTCGCGCGCGTCCACGTGCCCGATGTCGACCGAGACCAGCTCGCCCACGCGGATGCCCGCGCCGTACAGCAGCTCCGCGGCGACCCAGGAGCGCAGGGCCGCGGGCCGGGACGCCTCGTCGGCCTCGTCCGCGGCGGCTCGCGCGCCGTCGAGCAGCCGGCTGGCGGCGTCCACGTCGAGCACCGTGGGCAGCGTGCGCGGCACCTTGGGACTCGCGAGCCGCGCCGAGGGGTCGACGGGCACGAGCCCGGAGCGGTGTGCCCAGCGCAGGAACGCCCTGGCCGAGGCGCCGCGGCGGGCGAGCGTGGAGCGCGCGAGCCCGCGGTCGGACTGCGACGCGAGCCACCCGCGCAGCAGCGTCAGGTCGATCTCGTCGAGGCTCGTGCTCCCGTGCCGCATCGCGTACCGCAGCAGGTCGGTCACGTCCGCCACGTAGGCACGCCGCGTGTGGGCGGAGTGCCCGCGCTGCGCGTGGAGGTAGCTGGCGAAGCGGGACACGGCGTCGGACAACTGCTCGGGCAGCCGAGGCAAGCCGGACAGGTCGGTAAGGTCCACGTTTGCCAGTGTGCAGCCGGACCGCCACGGGGTGAAGCAGGCGCGCCGTGTTGCGCGACCCGGTGCGTCGCCCGGTGTGTCGCTGCCTCGGGTCGCTCTGCCACACTGGCCGGTCGGACAGCGCAGCCGGACGAGTGCAGGAGGACCGCGATGATGCGTGCCGTACAGGTGACCGAGTTCGGCGGGCCCGAGGTGCTCCGGCCCGTCGAGGTGCCGGAGCCGACCGCCGGGCCGGGGCAGGTGCTGATCGAGGTGTCGCGCATCGGCGTGAACTACGCCGACACGCACCAGGTCGAGAACTCCTACCAGACGCCGACCCGGCTGCCGTTCATCCCCGGGAGCGAGGTCGTCGGACGCACGCCGGACGGACAGCGGGTCGCCGCCCTGCTGACCGGCGGGGGCGGGTACGCCGAACGGGCAGTCGCCGACGCAGCCATGGCCTTTCCCGTGCCCGACGACGTCGACGACCTCACCGCGCTCTCCATGCTGGTGCAGGGCACGACCGCCTGGGTCCTGCTGCGCAAGAACGCGCACCTCGAACCAGGCGAGTCCGTCGTGGTGCACGCGGCCGCGGGCGGCGTCGGCACGATCGCCGTGCAGCTCGCCAAGGCCTGGGGCGCCGGCCGGGTGGTCGCCACCGCGAGCACGTCCGACAAGCGCATGCTGACCCTCGGCCTCGGCGCGGACATCGCCGTCGACTCCCGGGCGGACGACCTGCGGACGGCCCTGATCGACGCCAACGGTGGGCGCGTCGACATCGTGCTGGACATGGTGGGCGGCACCACGACCGACCAGAGCCTGGCCGTGCTCGCGCCCTTCGGCCGGCTCGTCTTCTACGGCATGGCGGGGCGCGAGCAGCCCAAGCCCGTGGAGCTGCGCAACCTGCTCGGCCACAGCAGCACGGTCGCGGGCATGTGGCTGCCGCACGTCTTCCGGCTGCCGGGCAACCTCTACGGCCGGGCGCTGACCGAGCTGTTCGACCTCGCCCGCAGCGGCCGGATCCGCGCCGTCGCGGGCGGCGAGTACCCGCTGTCCGACGCCCGCGGCGCGCACGAGGCCCTCCGCTCGCGGGGCACCGTCGGCAAGCTCCTGCTCGACCCGACCGCCTGACCGACGACCCGGGATCGCCGGCCCGGCGGCCGGGCTGGGCGGCCCCGCCGACCGCCCGGCCCGGTCACCGCCTGCGCCAGCCTCCGTCCCGCCGCTCGGCCAGCCCCATCAGCTCCAGCAGCCCGAGCGCCCCGGTCGTGTCCGCGAGCGCGATCCCGGCGGTGCGGGCGATCGACCGTTCGTGCGCCGGCTTGCGCACGGGCAGGGCGTCGAGCACCGCCTTGCCCGCCGCGTCGAGGTCGTCCCCCGGCCGCTTCTCGCCTTGTCGGCGCGGCGCGGTCTCGCCGACGTCGCCGACCAGCTCGGCGGCCTCGGCGGCATCGGTGACGCAGACGGCCGCGCCGCGCCGCAGCAGCTCGTGGCAGCCGCTGGAGGCCATGGACGTGACCGGTCCCGGCACCGCCCCCAGCGGACGCAGCAGCGACACCGCGTGGTTGGCCGTGGACAGCGCGCCGGACCGCAGCGCCGCCTCGACCACCACCGTGCCCGCCGTGAACGCGGCGATCAGCCGGTTGCGCTGGAGGAACCGCTGCTTGCCCGGCACGGAACCCGGCGGCACCTCGCTCACCACGGCGCCCTGCGCGGCCGTCCGCAGCAGCAGGTCGGTGTTGCTCGCGGGATAGAGCCGGTCGACGCCGCCCGCGAGGAACGCCACCGTCCGCGCCCCCGAGACCAGCGCGCCCCGGTGCGCCTCCGCGTCGATCCCGTGGGCGCCGCCGGAGACCACGGTGAACCCGCGGTCGGCCAGCCCGCACGCCAGGTCCCGCGTCACGCGGACGCCGTAGCCGGTGCAGGCGCGCGAGCCCACCAGCGACACCGAGCGTGCCGCCAGCCCGGCCAGGTCGGGATCGCCCCGCACCCACAGGGCCAGGGGCGCCGTGGCTCCGAGTCCCGTGAACGACAGGGGCCAGCCCGGGTGGTCCGGCGTCAGGAAGGTGCCGTCGTACCGGCCGAGCACGTCGAGCTCGCCCTCGGGGTCGAGGCGGTCGAGCCGGGGTGCCCAGCGCCGCACCGCGGCGACGACCAGCCCGGCGGCCCGCGACCCGGACGCGTCCGGCCCCTCGGCGACCGCCCCGAGCACGTGGCCGGGGGCGTCGGCGCGACCACCCGGGCCCTGGACCGCGGCCGGCATCCCGCCGATCCGCCGGAGGACGGCACCGGCCCGGCCGGGTGCCCGGGCGGCGTCGAGCAGCCAGTCGAGCGCGTCCACGGGACCGAGCTGCTCCACCAGGGCGCCGGCCACCGGGTCGCCCGGCTCGGCGATGCGGCTCCACGCGGCCCGCGCCAGCACCGGGTCAGCGGGGTCGAACCGGAGCCGCGCGCGGGGCAGCTCGAAGAGCGGCTCAGCCATGGTCGCCTCCCGTGCGCAGCAGCAGCGCGTTCCCGACGTCGGACACCGTGGGCGCGTCGCGCCCGGCGAGGTCGGCGATGGTCCAGGCGATCCGCAGCACCCGGTCCACGCCGCGCAGGCTCAGCCGCCCGTCGGTCATCGCCAGCTCGATCGGCCGGAGCAGGCCGGGGTGCGGCCGGAGCAGGTCACGCAGGAACCGCCCGGGCATCTCCGCGTTGGTGGACCAGGGCGTGTCGGCCAGCCGGGCGCGGGCGGCCTGCCGCGCGGCCAGCACCCGGGCGGCCACCACCGACGTCGGCTCGGACGTGCCCTCCAGCCGCTCGACCCGGTCCACGGGCTGCACCTCGACCTGCACGTCCACCCGGTCCAGCAGCGGCCCGGAGAGCCGCGCGAAGTACCGGCGCCGGGTGGTCGGCGAGCACGAGCAGTCCAGGCCCTTGCCGATGGCCAGCCCGCAGGGGCACGGGTTGGCCGCGAGGACGAGCTGGAACCGCGCCGGATAGCGCGCCGAGCCGCCCGACCGGTGGATCACCAGCTCGCCCTGCTCCAGCGGCTGCCGGAGCGTCTCCAGCACCCGGGCGCCGAACTCGGGGGCCTCGTCCAGGAACAGGATCCCGCGGTGCGCCAGCGACACCGCCCCCGGCCGCGGGATGCCCGACCCGCCGCCCACGACCGCCGCCTGGGTCGCCGTGTGGTGCGGGTCCTCGTACGGGGGCCGGCGGATCAGACCTCCGCCCGGGTCGAACGTGCCCGCCACGGAGTGCACCGCGGTGACCTCGACGGCCTCGCGGTCGGTGAGGTCGGGCAGGATCCCGGGCAGCCGGGAGGCCAGCATCGTCTTGCCGGCGCCCGGCGGCCCGACGAGCAGCAGGTGGTGTCCCCCGGCGGCCGCGACCTCCAGGGCCCTGCGCGGCTCCTCCTGACCCACGACGTCGGCCAGGTCGCCCGGCAGCCGCGCCGCCAGCGCGGAGCGGACCGGCCGCACCGCGACGACCTCGCGCACCAGCTCCGGCGGGCCGCCGTGCAGCGCCACCACCTCGGCCAGGCTCGTGGCACCCACGACCCGCGCCCCCGGCACCAGCCGCGCCTCGTCGGCGTCGCCGGCCGCCACCACGACGTCCGGGTAGCCCGCGGCCACGGCGGCCGCCACGGTCGGCAGCACGCCCCGGACCGGCTGGACCCGCCCGTCGAGGCCGAGCTCGCCCAGGTGCACCACCCGGTCCAGGCCGGTCCTGCTCATCCCCGGGGACGTCGGCCCGTCGGTGCCCGCGAGGATCGCCACCGCGATCGCCAGGTCGTACGCGCTGCCCTGCTTGCGCAGCGAGGCGGGCGACAGGTTCACGGTGATCTTCTTGACCGGCCACGGCAGCCCCGTGGAGGTCACCGCGGCCCGCACCCGGTCGCGGGACTCACTCAGCGCGGCGTCGGGCAGACCGACCAGCGTGAAGCCCGGGACCGACGCCGCGAGGTGCGCCTGCACCTCCACCACGTGCCCCTGCATCCCGACGAGCGACACCGCCCGGGTGGTCGCGATCCCCATCACGCCACCGACTCGAGGTGCTCGACGACGGCGGGGCCCTGGCGCTGCAGGGTCACCGCGACCACGTCGATGCGGATGGCGCCGAATCGGGTGCGCACGTCGGGCAGCACCGGCACCGGGCTGCCCGGGCCCGCCTCCTCCTGCAGCCGCGCCGCGGCGAGCCGGTCAGCGGCGAGCCGTTCCCGGAAGACCGTGAGCCACTGCCCCGTCAGCCGCTTGATCCGGGTCAGCTTGCGCGGCGTCACCGCCTCCGCCGGATGCCCGTACCCCAGCCCCGACCTGGTCTTGACCTCGACCACCACGAGCACGTCGCCGTCGAGCGCGACGATGTCGAGCTCACCCTCCGTGCCGCGCCAGTTGGTGTCGAGCACCTGCCAGCCGCGCGCCTCCACGTGCCGCAGCGCGACCCGCTCGCCGTACCGGCCTACGCCGTCCTTCTTCGCCATCGCGTCCACCTCCGTGACCAGCCTTGGTCACGCAGGGGCCGTCAGGCGGCGTCCGTGGGGTCACCTGTGCACGGATCGATGATCCACAGGGTCGGCGTCGCGCTCGAACCGCCGGAACCTCGTCACGAGGGTCTGTGCAACCCGCGAGAAATCTCCGCGGGAGCCGTCAGAACGCGAGCCGTCAGAGCGCGAGCTCGGCCTTGGCCAGCTCCTCGACGTTCACGTCCTTGAACGTCACCACGCGCACCGACTTCACGAACCGCGCCGAGCGGTAGACGTCCCACACCCAGGCGTCGCCGAGCCGCAGCTCGAAGTACACCTCGCCCGCCGCGGACCGCACCTGCAGGTCCACCTGGTTGGCGAGGTAGAACCGGCGTTCGGTCTCCACCACGTAGGCGAACAGGCCTACCACGTCGCGGTACTCGCGATAGAGCGCTAGCTCCATCTCCGTCTCGTAGTTCTCGAGGTCTTCGGCGCTCACGACGACATCATCCCACCGACGCCGCAGTTCCGGGCAGGTTCCAGGACCTGCGGTGGTGTGGCGTCGGCCCGTGCAGCCCGAGGGCGTCCATGTGGGCCTTCGCGCTGTAGCCCTTGTTCTGGTCCCACGCGTACTCGGGGTGCCGCTGCGCCAGCTCGACCAGGATCGCGTCGCGCTCCACCTTGGCCAGCACGCTGGCGGCCGCCACGGACGTGCAGGTCATGTCTGCCTTGATCAGCGTGCGCACCGCGGGCTCCGGCAGGTCGTCCTCCGGGGCGTCCGCCGCGGCGAACAAGTCGAGCGCGGGCGTGGAGAGCCAGTTGTGCTTCCCGTCCAGCACGACGACGTCGACGTCGCCGCACACCTGCCGCACCTGGGCCAGCGCGCGCCGGCCGGCCATCCGGAGCGCGGCGATGATCCCGTGCTCGTCGATCTCGGCCGGACCCGCGTGCCCCACGCCCCACGCGACCGCCCACCGCCGCACGGCGGGCGCGATGGCCTCGCGCGCGCCGGGCGTGAGCAGCTTCGAGTCGGCGACGCCCTTGGGACCGGTGCGCGTGGCGGCGTCGACCACGACGACGCCCACGCTGACGGGCCCCGCGAGAGCTCCGCGCCCCACCTCGTCCATGCCCGCCACGAGGCGGGCGCCCGAGGCGAGGAGCGCCCTCTCCTGCCGCAGCGTGGGCACCTTGCGCACCGCCTACTTCTCCGCGGGAGGCGCGTCCGGGACGCCGCTGAAGACGTCGCTCGGGTTGCTGTGCCAGTTCAGCCGGTCCAGCGGCCAGACGGTCGCGAACGCCGTGCCCACCACGTTCTCGACCGGCACGAACCCGCCGCCCGGCTTGCCACGGTTGTAGCGCGAGTCCATCGAGTCCTGCCGGTTGTCACCCATGACCCAGAGCATGTCGTCGGGCACGGTGACCTCGAACGGGTCCTGGCTGGGGATCGAACCCGGCTTGATGTACGTCTCGTCGATCGGCGTGCCGTTCACCGACACCCGGCCCTCGGCGTCGCAGCAGACGACCTTGTCGCCGGGCAGGCCGATGAGGCGCTTGATGAGGTGGTCGCCGGTGTCCTGCGGCAGGAGGCCGACCATGGTCAGGAAGGACACCGCCGCGTCACCGACCGGGCCGCGCTCCGGCGGCACGTACGGCGGCAGCCAGTCACCCGGGTCCACGAAGACGACGATGTCCCCGTGCTCCAGGTCGAACGGGCCGGGCGTCAGCCGCGACGCCATGACGCGGTCGCCCTCGGTCAGCGTGTCCTCCATGGACGCGCTCGGGATGTAGAACGGCTGCACCAGCAGCGTCTTGATCAGCCACGACAGGACCAGCGCGCTGACGACGATGATCCCGACCTCACGGAGCATCGCGAGGACGCCCGACTGCTGCCTGCGCGGCTCACGACCGTGCGCGGCCCCACCCTGACGATGCGCCCCGCTGTTTCCCCACGGATCCTCTGCGCTCAAGGGCGTCCCATCGATAGGGGTGGGCGGTGCCACCCGGTCGAAACTCGTCACGAGCCTAACTCTGTCACCTTGGAGCGCCCCCGGCGAAATGGTCGGGCGGGCGAACATCAAGCCCGACGGATATCCGCACAGACCGGACGTGAAACGACACCGGCCGCCGTCCTCGGTCTAGGAGG
>NZ_JBHWZO010000151.1:0-15330 GCF_042728455.1 Promicromonospora sp. NPDC060204 | reverse complement strand
TTTCTTCGCTTTGCGACCGCCCAAAGCGAAGAAACCTGGGCCTCAAAGGTGAGTGGCGGACGGCGGTTATCCACAGGCTGACGGTGTTTCACCAGCTTTGATGGTTGTTGCATGTTGATATTGATTCATGCGACCACTCAAGCCCCTGCCTCCGCAGCTGGAGCTCATCGCCGACCGGCAGGAGGGGCTGATCTCCGCCGCGCAGCTCGACGGCATCGGCGTCGACGCCCAGTGGCGGTACCGGCTCGTCCGGCAGTGCCGGTTGATCCGCGTCACGCAGGGTGTGTACGACACCGACGTCGTACCGCCCGCCGACCGGTCACGTCCGGACCTGCTGGACCACCTCCGACGTCGCCCCGCGTGGCTCGGCCTGCTGGCCGCCGGCCCGGGATCGACCGCCGTCGGCCTGTCCGCCCTCGCGCTGTACAAGGTCAAGGGGCTGCCGCGCACCATCCCCTCCGAGGTGGTCGCGCCCGACGGGCACTGGCGGCCCGGGCGGGACGGCATCACGTTCCACAAGCGCGGCGACATGGTGACCGGCCGGTTCGCCGGTGACTTCCGGATCGCGAGCGTCGCGGACGCGCTCGCCCTCGGCGTCGGGAAGATGCGCCGGGACGACGCCGTGGCCGCGATGGACGACCTGCTGCACACGCGGTCGGCCACGGCGGACGACCTGGCCCGGGCCCACGACCTGGCGCGAGGGCATCGCACCGTCGAGGCGACGCATCCCTGGTGGCGCCTGGCGGACGGCCGGTCGGAGTCGCCCCTCGAGTCCGTCGCGCGGCTGGCCTGTCTCGACTCGGGGATCCCGCCGGACACCCTGCAGCTCGTGCTCCTGGGGCCCGACGGCGACCACCTCGGCCGGGTCGACCTCGCCTGGCGGCTGCCGGACGGCGCGTGGCTGCTCGTCGAGATCGACGGCGTCGAGGTGCACGGCGCGCCGGCCGCGGTGTTCCGGGACCGCACGCGGCAGAACGCGCTGGCGTCGGCGGGCGGCTCGCGCCTGCTGCGCTTCACGGCGAAGGATCTCCGGGTCCGCATGCCGGAGGTCCTCACCGCGTTGCTGCGCGAGGCCGGCTGGACGCCCGGCAACTACGACGACGTCGGCGTCCCGGTCACCCTGGGCGCCCCGGCCGCCGTCCCGCTCTCGCCGCGCTCTCCGCGTCGATAACCGCTCCGCTCTCCGCGTCGCTCTCCGCCCCGCTCTCCGCGTCGATAACCGCTCCGGCGGGTCGCCTTTGAGGCCCGGCTTTCTTCTCTTTGCGGCCGGCCCAAAGGCAAGAAACCTGGGCCCCAAAGGTGAGTGCGCGACGGCGCCCAGGTTGCCGGCGCCCCGAGGCGGACATTTCACCCGGTACGTTGTGCGGCGTGACTGGGGAGACGACGACGGCGGGGCCGGCTGACCTGGAAAGCGCGGCAACCGCGAGCCCGGACCCGGCGAGCCCGGACCCGGCGAGCCTCGACCCGACGGGCCCCGACCCGACGAGCCCCGACCCGACGAGCCCGGACCCGACGAGCCCGGACCCGGTGAGCCCGAACCTGGTGGGACCCGACCCGACGAGCCCGGACCCGGTGCGCCCCGATCCGCCGCTGCGGCGGAACGTCGCGTACCTGCTGCTCACGACCGGGCGGTTCGCGCAGGCGATCGGCGCCGGCGTCGGCACGTTCGCGATCCCGCTGCTCGCGTTCGAGGTCACGGGGTCGGTGGGGCAGGCGGGGCTGATCAGCGGTATCGGCCAGGCGGGCGCGCTGCTGGCCACGCTCCCGGCGGGCGTCGTCGCCGACCGGGTCAACCGCCGCGCGCTCCTCGTCGTCGCCGCGGCGACGGGTACCGCCCTGTGGGCCACGGTCGTCGCCGCCGGGCTGGCCGGGACGCTCGGCGCGTGGCACCTGGCGGCGGTGCTGTTCGGCTCGTCGATGGTGAGCGCGTTCGTGAACCCGGCGTCGGGCGGCGCGTTGCGCGCCGTCGTCCCGCCCGCCCAGATGGCGAACGCGATGGCCGTGAACCAGGGGCGGATGGCGGCGGTCGCGCTGTTCGCGGGACCGGTCGGCGGGTTCCTGTACGGCATGGCGCACGTGCTGCCGTTCGTCGCCTCCGTGCTCGGCCACATGATCGAGGTGGTCGCGGTGTCGTTCGTCCGCGAGCCCTTGAACGGCGAGCGGACCCAGCAGGACCACCCGCTCGCCGACCTGCGCGAGGGCCTGGCCTTCGTCGGCGCCGTGCCGCTGTTCCGCGCGGTGCTCGTGCTGATCACGCTGCTCAACCTGACGTCGATCGCGCTGGTCGTGGCGATCAACCTGGAGCTGGTCCGCACCGGCACCGACCCGCGGCTCATCGGGCTCGTCGACGCGTGCGCCGGCGTCAGCATGCTGGCCGGCGCGATCGTCGCGGGGCCGATCGTGCGGCGCACGCGCGTCGGCCGGCTGGGGATCCTGGCCGTCGGCGTGCTCGCCGGCGCGCTGGTCGTGATGGCGCTCGCGCCGTCGTACTGGGTGTTCGTCGCGATGCTGGCCGCCGGCGTCTTCCTCTACCCGGCGCTCAACGCAGGCTTCACCGGCTACCTCACGGTGATCGTCCCGGACCGCATGATGGGTCGGGCCACGTCCCTGCTCGGGCTGACAGGCCTGATCGCCGCCCCGGCCGCACCCGTGCTGGGCAGCGCGCTCCTGGAGGGCTGGGGCATCGGCGTCACGTTGTGGGTGATGGTGGGCGCCATGGTGGCGGTGCTCGTGGCGCTCCGGCTCACCCGCCCGCTGATGCGGATCGGCCGCCCGGACACGTGGGCGGCCGACGCGCTGGAGTAGCCGCGCGGGCCCCCGAACCGGCAGGGCCGCTCAGGTCTCCGGGACGGGTTCGCTCGCCAGGTCCCGCGGACCGACGGCGTAGAGGACCTGGTAGAACTTCCGCTCCGGGTCGTCGGGGTCCGCCCGCTTGGCGGCCCCGGTCCTGTCCCACCACTTCTCCATGACGGCGAACACCTCCGCGGTCATCTCCTCCGCCTCGTCGCGGGTGAAGAAGGCCCCGCTGGCCATACCCTCGTGGAAGTCCTCCCGGGCGCCGGGAGCCTCGCGGTCGCGCAGGAACATGGCCCGCAGCCAGCGCAGGTAGGGGTCGATGGCGTTCTCCGCCCCCGCGAGGTTGCGGTCCACGATGAACCGCTCCACCACGGGCCGCCACACCCGGTCCCGCTTGTCCCGGGCGAGCTCCGGGGCCTCCTCGATGAAGTGGTGCTTGGCCAGCACTCGCAGGTGGAAGCTGATCGAGTTCGCCGGCACGTCCAGCGTCCGGGCGAGGTCGGCGGCGCGCGCGTGCTCGCGGACGTTGAGCTCGATCAGGATCCGCTGCCGCACCGGGTGCGCCATGGCGCGCAGCGTCTCCGGGTCGGTGATCTGGAGGGGTTCCTTCGATGCCATCGGGCCAGGCTAGCAAGATCCCGCAACAACAGATGCGCAACTATCATTGCGCAATTACCGTTGCGGACTTTACGGTGTCCGCATGACGACGGACGAGGCCCGCGCGGCGGGCGAGACGACGACGGGAACGACGCCCAAGAGCGAGAGGACGGCGCCCCTCTGGCGCAACCGCTCCTACCGGCTGCTCCTCACGGGCGCGACGGCGGAGGACGTGGGCGCGGCGGTCGGCGCCTTCGCGGTGCCGCTGCTCGCCTACGCGATCACGGGATCGGTCGTGCAGGCCGGTGTGATCGCGTTCGTCGGCCAGCTCGGGTCGGTGCTCCTGACCCTGCCGGCCGGCGTCATCGTGGACCGGGTGGACCGCCGTCGGCTCATCATGGTCGGCAGTGCGGTCGCGGCGCTCGCCTGGACCAGCGTGGTGGTCGCCGGCCTGGTTGACGGCCTCTCGGTCACCGCCCCGCACCTGGCCGGGGCGCTGTTCGTGTCGTCCGTGGTGGGTGCGCTCATGGACCCGGCGGGGACGGCGGCGCTGCACGCGGTGGTACCCAAGGAGCAGCTCGGGCAGGCGATGTCGGTCGCGCAGGGGCGCGACGCCGCGGCCACCCTGCTCCAGGGGCCGCTCGGCGGGCTGCTCTACGGCATGAGCACGGTGCTGCCCTTCGCGGTGTCCGGGGCGGGCCGGCTGGTCTCCGTGGTCGCCACGTCCCTGGTGCGGGAGCCGCTCAACGGCGACCTCGACGCGGCGCGCGCCGAGCATCCCGTGGCGGCGCTGCGGGAGGGGCTGCGCTACGTGTTCGGCGTGCCCTTGCTCCGCGCGTCGCTCTGGCTGTTCATGCTGGTCAACGTGGTCCTGAACGGCATGATGGTGGCGATCAACCTGCACCTGGTGAGCACCGGGACGGCGCCCGCGCTCATCGGCCTGATCAACACCGCGGTCGGGGTAGGCGTGCTTCTGGGTTCGGTCCTCGCGGGTGTGCTCGTCCAGCGGGTGCGCGTGGGCGTCCTCACGGTGCTGACGCTCGGCGTCTCCGGCGTCGCCGTCGTGCTGATGGCGGTGTTCCCGACCTACTGGGGGTTCGTCGCCGCGCTGACGGGGATGATGTTCTTCGCGCCCGCGCTCAACGCCGGGATGCTCTCGTACGCCACGGCGATCACGCCCGGGCAGATGCAGGGGCGCATGGCCGCCACGATGGGACTCACCGGGCTGGTGGCCGGGCCGGCGGCGCCGCTCGTCGGCAGCGTGCTCCTCGCGAGCCTCGGGATCGGCCCCGCGATGTGGCTGTTCGCCGCCGCGTGGACCGTGCTGTTCCTGGCCATGTTCCTGGTGCGTCCGCTGTGGCGCATCGGCCTGCCGGGCACCTGGGCGGCCGACGTCGTCGAGTGGCCGACGACGCGCACGCCGTCGGCCACCTGACCCGTCAGACGGCGGACCAGCCGCCGTCCGCCGCGATGATCGCGCCGTTCAGGTTCACCGAGTCCTTCGACAGCAGGAAGGTGATGGTCGCGGCCAGCTCCTCGGCCATGGCGAGGCTGAGGATGTTGACCTGGTGGGGCTGCAGCACCGGCGCGCCGAACTCGGCCTGGCCGGGTACCGGGATGCCCGTGGCCACGCCGCCGGGCGCGACGGCGTTGGTGCGGATGCCGCTCTTCGCGTACATCACGGCGTTGGACTTGGTCAGGCCGACCACCGCGTGCTTGGACGCCGTGTAGGCGACGCCGGCGGCCGAGCCGCGCAGCCCCGCCTCGGAGGCGACGTTGACGATGCGCCCCTCCTTCGCGGCCAGCATCCCGGGCACGACGGCGCGGGTGAGCCGCATGGTGCCCTCCAGGTTGACGCGCAGCACCCGCTCCCACAGGGCGTCGCTCACCTCGTGGACGGCCGACATGTCGTCCATGATCCCGGCGACGTTGGCCAGCGCGTCCACGCGGTCGCCCGCGGCGGCCACGATGCGGTCGACGTCGTCCTGGGCGGAGATGTCGCCCGCGACGGGGACGATCTCGGCGCCGGCCGGGAGGCCGGTCAGCGCGGCGGCGAGCTCGTCGAGCTTCTCCGCGGAGATGTCGGCGGCGATCACGCGGCCGCCCTCGCGCGCCACGCGCGAGGCGACGGCCCGGCCGATGCCGGACGCCGCACCCGTGACCACGACGGTCTGTCCGGCGAAGCGGCCGGGGGTGATCTGCTCGGCCCAGCCGGCGGCGGTCTGCGCGTCTCCGGCGGCCGCCGCGTCGGCCTCGGCAGCCTCCTCCGGCGCCGCCTCCCGGTATGCCGCGACCAGCGCGTCGAGCGCCTCGGCCGGGAACTTGCCTCCGGACAGTGCCACGAGCTGCTCCAGCGGCAGGCCGCGGGCGGGGGCGAGCGAGTCCGGCGTCGCCCCGCCCTGGGCGAGGAAGGCCGCGAGGACGCGGCCGCCGACGGGGTGGTCGAGCCAGTCGCCGACGGTGGAACGGACGGTCAGTGCCATGGTGTGCTCCTCGAACGGGGTTGGTACCGGACAACACTGTCCGGTATCTAGAATACCGCTATGACCGGTGTACTTCGCGACCCCCGACCCGGTGCCCTTCCGCACGGCACGAAGCGCCGCGGCGGGGCGCCCAACCTCGGTCCGCGCGCCGCGGCGGGCAACCGGGCGGCGCTGCTGGCCGCGGCCCGCGAGGTCTTCGGGTCCGCCGGGACCGGCGCGCCGCTGAGCGCGGTCGCCAAGCGCGCCGGCGTCGGGCAGGGGAGCCTCTACCGGCACTTCCCGGACCGCATGGACCTCGTCGTCGCCGTCTTCGACGAGCAGGTCGTCGCCGTCGAGGAGCGCGCCGCGACCCCCGACGCCGACCTGGCCGACCTGCTCGGCCTCGTGACGCGGCACGCCGTCGACTCGGTCGGGTTCGTGGACCTGGTGCGCTCGCGGGTGCCCGCGGACGAGCGGGTCGTCGCCCTGGGGGAGCGGGTCGCCGTCGCGCTGGGCACCCGCCTGGCGGGCGCGATCGAGTCGGGTGACGTCCCGGCGGGGACGACGCCGGACGACCTGCTGCTCGCGGTGGCCATGATGGCCGGCGGCCTGTCGCAGGCCGAGGGCGAGGACCGGGAGCGCCGGGCGCGCCGGGCCTGGGAGCTGCTGGGCTTCGAGGTCCGGGTCCCGGACGCCGGCTAGCCGCGTCGCGCGGCCGCCTGCTGCCCGCCGATCCAGCCGAACACGGCCGCCGGGCCGATCGTCGAGCCCGGCCCGGGGTAGGTGCGCCCCATCACCGACGCCGTCGTGTTGCCGGCTGCGTACAGGCCGGGGATGGCGGTGCCGTCCTCCCGCAGCACGCGGGCGTGCTCGTCGGTGAGCAGCCCGCCCTTGGTGCCCAGGTCGCCGGGCACGATCTTGAGCGCGGAGAACGGACCGCGCTCGATCGGGCCGAGGTTCGGGTTGGGCCGCACCGTCGGGTCCGAGTAGTACCGGTCGTACGCGGAGTCCCCGCGGCCGAAGTCGGTGTCCTTGCCGGTCCGGGCGAACCCGTTGAACCGCACGACGGTGTCCCGGAAGATCGTGGGGTCCAGGCCCAGCCTGTCCGCCAGCTCCGCGAGCGTGTCCGCGTACACGAGCGTGCCGTCCTCAACGTAGCGCCGGCGGCCGCCAAGCAGCGACGTGTTGAGGTAGCGCCGTCGCGCGCGGACGTCCATGACCAGCCACGACGGGATCGCCGGCACCACCTCGTCCCGCTCCAGCATCGCGTGGCCGAAGTCGATGTAGCTCGTGGACTCGTTGACGAACCGGGCGCCGGAGGAGTCGACCACGATCGAGTACGGCATGGACCGCTCGGACAGCACGAAGCCGTGCATCCCCTCGTCGCCGTTGTCCACGCCGGCGCCCCACCAGGCGTCGTCCATGAGCGCGAGCGCGCCACCGGCGTCGGCCCCGGCCTCGATGGCCGTGCCCTGGTCGTCCCGGGAGGCGGCGCTCCAGCCGGGCACGCCGTGGTGCTTCTGGCGCCACTCCGTCCGGTGGGCGAACCCGCCCGCGCCGAGCACGACGCCGCCCTGTGCGCGCACGGTGCGGCGATCCTCCGGCGGGCCGACGACGGCCCCGACCACGGCGCCGTCCTCCACCAGCAGCTCCGTCAGCGGGGTGCCGAGCCGCACCTCCGTGCCCTGCGCCCGGACGACCTCCATCAGGGAGCAGGCCAGGGCCGCGCCCATGCCCACCTGCTTCTTGCCGGCGAGCAGGCCGCCCAGCACCCGGAACACCAGCCGGGCCCCGCGGACGAAGCCGGACGGCGTGGACCAGGCCCGGCCCAGCTCGTAGAAGTCGTCGTTCATCACGGCGAGCGGCACGCCGTCCTTGACGCGGGACTGCTCGATCCAGTCGCCGAGCCGCCTCGTGTCGTACGGCCGGGGCTCGATGGAGCGCCCGATCTTGCCGCCGGGCCGCTCCGGGTAGTAGTCGGGGTACTTCTTCGCGGCCGCCCAGCGCACCCCGTGCCGCTCCAGCGTCGTGACCAGCTCGTCCACGGTGTCGAGGAACGCCTCCCGGCGGGCGGTCGAGCTTGCTGGGCCCACGTCGCCGACCACCGCCTTCAGGTACGTCAGCGCCTCCTCGCGGGAGTCGGCGATCCCCGCGCGCCGCATCACCGGGTTGTCCGGCAGCCACAGCCCGCCGCCGCTGCGCATCGTGGTGCCGCCCCAGCGGTCCGCCGACTCCACGACCAGCACCTTTGCCCCGGCGTCCGCCGCGGCGATCGCCGCGCCGAGCCCGGCCGCGCCCGTCCCGGCCACCAGTACGTCGACCACTTCCTCCTGCGTCATCGCAGCTCCCTCCGGCTCCTACCGGACGACGTTGTCCGGTTGGGGCACAACCTACTCCCGTGCCCCCGGAGGGCCGCAAGACCCCGGGGCCGGAACCGCACGGCCCGGCCACCGCTAGACTGCACCTGGCCGTGACTGGCGAGGGTGGGTCACCACCGGGGAGCGGCCGACCGACCCGTGATGCGCGCCGCCCGCCTGGGTGCCAGGGTTTTCCACGAGGCTACTTCCGAGGAGAACCGCCATGTCCGGCGCCCCGTCCACCCCTGACGTCCAGCTCACCGACGACTCGCAGCGCCCCGTCCGGCGCGCGCTGCTGAGCGTCTACGACAAGACCGGCCTGATCGAGATCGCCACCGCGCTGCACGACGCCGGCGTCGAGCTGGTCTCGACCGGGTCCACCGCGTCGAAGATCGCCGACGCGGGCATCCCCGTCACCCCGGTCGAGGAGCTCACGGGCTTCCCGGAGTGCCTGGAGGGCCGCGTCAAGACGCTGCACCCCCGCGTGCACGCCGGCATCCTGGCCGACACCCGCAAGCAGGACCACCTCGACCAGCTCGCCCAGCTCGAGATCTCGCCGTTCGAGCTCGTCGTCGTGAACCTCTACCCGTTCGCGGCCACCGTCGCGTCGGGCGCCGGGCCTGACGCCGTCGTCGAGCAGATCGACATCGGCGGGCCTTCGATGGTGCGCGCGGCGGCCAAGAACCACCCGTCCGTCGCCGTCGTCGTGGACCCGGCGCGCTACGCCGACGTCGTGACGGCCGTGCAGGCCGGTGGCTTCACCTACGCCCAGCGCAAGGCGCTCGCCGCCGCCGCGTTCGTGCACACCGCGACGTACGACGTCGCGGTGGCGTCCTGGATGGGCTCCGTCGTCTCCCCGACGGATGCCGTGGACGGCGCCGACGGGCCCGTCTCGACCGGCTTCCCGGCGTGGGTCGGCGGCACCTGGGACCGCGCCGACGTGCTCCGCTACGGCGAGAACCCGCACCAGCGCGCCGCCCTGTACACCCGCGGCGACGGTGTCACGGGCCTGGCCCAGGCCGAGCAGCTGCACGGCAAGGCCATGAGCTACAACAACTACGTCGACGCCGACGCCGCGTGGCGCGCCGCCTGGGACCACGAGGGCCCCGCCGTCGCGATCATCAAGCACGCCAACCCGTGCGGCATCGCCGTCGGCGGCGACATCGCCGAGGCGCACGCCCGGGCGCACGCGACCGACCCGGTCAGCGCCTACGGCGGCGTGATCGCGGCCAACCGCACCGTCACGGCCGACGCCGCCCGGCAGATCGCCCCGGTGTTCACCGAGGTCGTCGTGGCGCCCGGCTTCGAGCCGGAGGCGCTGGAGATCCTCCAGGCCAAGAAGAACATCCGCCTGCTCGTGGTCCCCGAGGCGCCGGCGGGCTCCGTGGAGACCCGGCCCATCTCGGGCGGGCTGCTCATGCAGGCGACCGACCGGTTCCAGGCCGACGGCGACGCCCCCGAGAACTGGACGCTGGCGACCGGCGAGGCGGCGTCGCCCGAGGTGCTCGCGGACCTCGCGTTCGCCTGGAAGGCCGTGCGCGCCGCCAAGTCGAACGCGATCCTCCTGGCACGCGACGGGGCTGCGGTCGGCATCGGCATGGGTCAGGTCAACCGCGTGGACTCGTGCCGCCTCTCGGTCGAGCGCGCCAACACCCTGGCCGAGGGCGAGTCCGGCCCCGTCGAGCGCGCCCGCGGCGCCGTCGCGGCGTCGGATGCGTTCTTCCCGTTCGCGGACGGCCTCCAGGTGCTGCTCGACGCCGGGGTCACCGCCGTCGTGCAGCCGGGCGGCTCGATCCGCGACGAGGAGGTCGTCAAGGCCGCCGAGGCGGCCGGCGTCACGATGTACCTGACGGGCACGCGCCACTTCGCGCACTGACGTTCTCTCCGGGCCTGGCCCGGCTTCCGGGCCGCCGCAGATCCCCTTTGAGGCCCGGGTTTCTTCGCTTTGCGACCGTCGAGAGCGGAGAAACCCGGGCCTCAAAGGTGATCCCGTTCCGGCCCTGTCTGTCGGGTCGGGTGAGCTTCCGGCTCAGGGGTTGTGGACGGAGTCCTTGAGCTTGATCGTCGGGTCCAGCGCGCGGTCCAGGTCGACCTCCAGCGGCACCCCGCGGTTCATCAGCTTGCGCAGCTGCCCCACCTCGCGCGGGGAGTCGACCAGCAACATCGCCCGGACGGTCGCCACCCGGTGGCCGTCCGAGGTGCGGCGCGGGTGCCGGTCGAGCGCGTTCTCCAGGTAGAGCGCGCCCCAGCCGCCCGACGCCGCGGGGGTGCCGCGCAGCACCACGTCGTCGAACGGGGACGGCACCCCGAACAGCGCCAGGTCGTGCCCGAGCTGCTGCGAGAACACGTACGGCGCGTGGGCGTGGATCGGGGCGAGGCCGAGCCGTTCGCGCACGTGCTCCGGCTCCGCGGCGCGCTCGTCGAGCCCGAGCAGGGCCCGGACGGTGATCTCGGGATCGTGCAGGGCGGCCGACCAGTGCCCGCCCGGCACCGGCCCGAACACCGGGTGCTCGCGGGTCGCGATGTCACCCACGGCCCAGATGCGGCGCAGCGCGTCGAGGTGCAGGCGCCCCGCCGGGTCGGTGGGGGAATGCATGCCCATGAACCGGCCCGCGCGGTTGACCCGCAGCCCGCCGTTGCCCTCCAGCGGCAGGGAGCCCGCGAGCCAGCCGGACGCCGGACGCGCCCCCACGGCGGCCAGCACCAGGTCGGCCTCCAGCACCCGGCCGTCGGCGAGCACGACGCTGCCGCCACCGGGCGCCCCGCCGGGCGGGCCGGGCAGCACCTTCTCGACGGCGACGCCCGTGACCAGGGTGACCCCGGCGTCGTCGTACCAGGGGGCGAGCAGGCCGCCCACCCTGCGGCCGAGCTGCCGCTCCAGCGGGACCGGGCCCGCCTCCACGACCGTGACGCGGGCGCCGGCGCCCGCGGCGACGCCGGCCACCTCCGCGCCGATCCAGCCCGCGCCGACCACCACGAGCCGCATCCCGGGCACGACGGCGGCGCGCAGCCGCTCGGCGTCCGGGGCCGTGTGCAGGGTCATCGCGGCGTCCCAGCCCGCGGGGCGCAGGGGCGCGCTGCCGGTGGCGAGCACCACGGCGTCGGCCACGACGTCGTCGCCCGACGCCGTCCGCACCACCACCCGCTCCTGGTCCACCTCGAGCCGGGTCGCCGGGTCGGCGAGCCGCAGGTCGTCGGCGAGGGCGGTCAGATCGACCCCGAGGTCCTCGGCGAGCCAGACCGGCTCCGTGCGCTTGAGCAGCTCCTTGGACAGCGGCGGGCGGTCGTAGGGCGGCAGGCCCTCCGCGCCGAGCACCGTCAGGTGCCCCTCGAAACCGTGCTTCCGCAGCGCGGCGGAGGTCTGCGCGCCCGCCAGCCCCGCACCCACGACGACCACGCTGCTGGGGACCTGACCTGAAGGGGACGGCATGGACCTCACGGTAGCTCGCAGGCCGCCAACCTGGGAATGTGCTTTGCATCAGGTTGCAAGCAGGTCACGGTCCTGCAGAATCGAGACGTTTCGGTTGTACCCTCGTCCCGTGGATCTCAGTGAGATGCGGACTGCCCCCGGCGCCACGAGCCTCCTCGAGCCGGGCTCGGCCGGAACGGCTACGCTCGAACGCACCGGACGGGCCGACCTGATGACGGCCACCACGACGACCAGCCAGGAGCTCGACCGCAGTGAGCCAGCCAGCGGCGAGGACTCCGACATGAGTCCGGCCGAGCCGCAGCGGAGCAACCTCGCGATCTGGCTCGTCCTCGCGGGTGTCGGCATCTCCGTGCTGCTCGGGCTGATCGCCGGCGCGCGCGCCGGGGCGATCGGCATCGGGGTGGTCCTCGTGGTCTGCGCGATCTTCCGGGCGGTGCTCGACAGCCCCGTCGGTCTCGTCATCCGGACCCGGACCATCGACATCATCCTGTACGGCGCGACCGCCGTGCTGATCGGCGCCCTCGCCGTCGCGACGCCGAGCATCTGACCGGCCGGTCAGCTGACCGGCCGCCGGACCTGGTCCGGCGGCCCGGCCCAGCGGTCGGCGCCGCCTAGCGGTCGGCGCCCTCGAGCGAGCCCGTCACCGGCTGCTCCGACTCCACGACGCAGAGGATGCGGCGGTCGCCCTCGGCCCAGCTCTCCTCCGACGGCGCGATCGGCCAGTAGAGCAGCTCCGACTTGGCCCACCGCAGGCCCACGTACTTGGTGAACTCCGGGTAGCAGTACGCGTCCGCGGCGTCCCACAGTGCCTGCTGCGTGGGGGTCGCGCCGTTCTCGGCGAGGCTGTCGGCCGCCGTCGTCTCCGCGTAGATCTCGCCGCCGTGCGCCGTGGTGCAGGGCACCACCGGGATCCGGTACAGCGTGGTCTGGCCCGACGTCGCCGACGTGTCGATGCAGTCGCCCACCTGCAGGTCCGGGATCTCCGCCCCGGCGGTCGCCTCGGTGTCGGCGTCCGGCGTCGGTGCCTCGGTCGGCTCCAGCTGGCCGCCGGCCTCCGGCGTGGGCAGCGCGTCCGGGTCCTCGGCGTACGGGTCGGCGTACGGGTCCTCGGCGTAGGGGTCGGCCGTGGCGTACGGGTCGTCGGTCGGCGTGGGGGACGGCGTCGGCTCCGTGAGCGCGGGGCCGTCGTCGGGCTGCCCGATGCCGAGCGGGCCCGCCAGCGCCGGCGGGACGAACTCCCGGGCGGCCGCGACGAACCCGGGCGGGAGCGCCGACGCGTAGGTGGGCGCCGCGGCGATCGCGATCCACAGTCCCGCGATCCCGAGCACGCCCACGGTGACCGCGCCCAGGGAGAAGTCGAGGGTGCGCACCGACGACTTCTTCGCACGACGCACGTTGCCCGTGCCGTTCGCCTCGACGGTGCGCATCGACTGCACGAGCGCGGGGATCGCGAGCGGCCAGAAGAACAGGAACGCCGCGACCACCCAGCCCACGCGGGTCGGGTAGGGCAGCTCGTTCGGGTCGGCGGTCTCCCCGATGTCCTCAGTGTCGGCAGGATCGGCGGGGTCGGCGTCGTCGTCCGGCTTCGCGTCCTCGCCCGACTCTTCGTCGTCGGGCTTCTCGCTGTCGGTCTTCCCTGCGTCGAGCTTCTCGTCGGACGCGTCCTCGTCGGCCTTCGCGCCGTCGTCCGGGGCCTCGCCGTCCGGCTTCGCGTCCGAGCTCTCGTCCTCGCCCGGGGCCTCCGCCTCGGCCACGGCTTCTGGTTCGGTCTCGGCCGGTTCCGTCGCGCCGCGGGAGGTCTGCGTGGTGTCGGCCATGATCCGGGATCGTAGCGGTGCGGAGTTTCCGGGCGAAAGCCACCCGTCGTCCGGCCTGACCGTGCCCAGCCCTGGAACCGGTGCCCAGGGCCGGGCACGGCGCTCAGCGGTCGCTGACGCGAGCCGTGAGGTCGTCGGCGTCGGACTCCGCGAAGCAGGCGATCCGCCGGTTCTGCGTGCGCCAGTCCCACGGGTCGGAAGCCGTGTGCCAGAAGTGCAGGCCGGACTCCTGCGCGGTGGTTCCGGTGGCGGTCTCGAACGCCTTGCGACAGACGTCGTCGGCGTACCGGGCCATCACCGCCGGCCCGGGGTAGGCGGCCTCGGGCACGCCGTCGGTCGCTCCGAACGCGTCGCTCGCCACGTACGTGAGCTCGTAGAGCTCGCCGCCGTGCGGCTCCTCGCACTTCACGGCCGCCACGGTACGCACCACGTCGGTCAGCCCGTCGACGAGGTAGCAGCTTCCTTCGTTCAGCTCCCGCACGGGGGTCCCGTCGACGGGGCCGGAACCGGGCTGGTCGTCGTCGACGTAGCGGGTCGACGTCGCCGCGTCCGCGGCCTGCTCCACGTCCTCGAACCAGAAGCCCAGGGCGACGGCGCCGCCGATGCCGCCGACCGTCAGCGCGACGGTCAGCACGATGTAGGTGACGAGGCCTGCGATGCCGATCCGCCGGGCCCGCGCTCCCTCGGCCTCCGCGGTCCGCCGGTCACCGGCGCCGAGGGCGACGGTCGCCCGCTGGGTGTGCGGGTAGGCGGCGGCCCCGAACGGCCACCACGCGAGGAGCGCGACGATGGTCCAGCCCGCACCCGTGGACGGCTCGGCCGGCGGCCGGGGCGGAGGCTGGTACGACGTCGGCACGTGGTACGGCGATTGTGCCGGCGCATAGGGATCCGACGTGGCCGGGCGCGGCGCGGGTTCCGGTGCGGGACTGGGTCCGCCGGGCGGCGTCAGCGGCGGGAGCTCGTGGGTCATGAGGTCGCTCCGGTCTCGAACAGCTGCGGGTGGTCCGAGAGCTCGCCACGCATCGGGGTGTCCACCTCGACGAAGCAGACGGCGTCGTGCAGCCCGTATTCCCAGTCCTCCGCGTCCGGCTCGAAGGTCCAGACGGGCGAGCTCTCCCCGAGCCGTGTCCCGGAGAACTCCTCGTAGCGCGGCGCGCAGTCGTACCACGTCCGGTCGGAGATCTCTTGGGCGCCCGGGTACTCGCCGTCGCCCAGCTCGGTCACGGCGATCACCTGCGCGTCGTGCAGCCTGCTGCACGGGATCACGTCGAGGTCTCCCCAGGCCGTCTCCCAGTCGGGCGCCATGAAGCAGTCACCCGTGAGGAGCTCGAGCGGGTAGACCGGGATCGGCTCGCGCTTCGGGGCGGCCGCCGTCCGGTAGGACTCGGGGGCGGGCTCCGCGGCCACGGTGTCGATGCCCTCCTGCTTGAGGATGTCGGGCGCCGTCGGCACGAGGACCAGGGCGATGCTGGCGTAGAACACGAGCAGCAACGTCCACGCGATCCCGCCGAGCAGCACGCCGAGTCTCGCGTGGGCCCGTGCCCGGTATGCCTCGTGGTGCGCGGTCGGCACGTGTCCGGCCCCGTGGGCGCGGGCGGCACGGTTCGCGGCGAGCACCGCGGCGATCGCCAGCGGCCAGAACAGGATCATGGATGCGGTGATCCAGCCGCGGTGCACGGGTACCGGCAGCTCCGGGGGCGGGATCGGGGGTGGGGCGGTCACGGCGGGATGTCTATCAGCCGCCGCGGCCAGATCTGTCCGGTGTGACCGGATCGTGAGGCAACTTCACCCCGGGTGCCCGGCCGCCGTCGGGCGGGGGAGCCCGGGCCGGTACGACGCCGGGGCCGCACCTCCCGTACGGAAGGTGCGGC
>NZ_JBHWZO010000150.1:0-15491 GCF_042728455.1 Promicromonospora sp. NPDC060204 | reverse complement strand
CCCCAGGGCCGGAGGCACAACCTGGCGCAACAAGCATCAAACGCGACGACGCTTCGGGGGGCGGCAGCCGTTGTGCGCCTGGGGCGTCACGTCCTGGATCGAGCCGACCTCGAGGCCGGTCGCCTGGAGCGAGCGGATGGCGGTCTCGCGACCGGAACCCGGGCCCTTCACGAAGACGTCGACCTTCTTGACGCCGTGCTCCTGCGCGCGGCGAGCGGCCGACTCGGCGGCCATCTGCGCGGCGTACGGGGTGGACTTGCGGGAGCCCTTGAAGCCGACGTGGCCGGCAGAGGCCCACGACACCACGGCACCGGACGGGTCGGTGATCGAGATGATCGTGTTGTTGAAGGTGGACTTGATGTGCGCCTGGCCGAGCGGGACGTTCTTCTTGTCCTTGCGGCGCGGCTTGCGGCCGGCGGCGGCGCGAGTCTTGGGAGGCATCTGTTCTGTAATCTCCTGGTCTGATCGGACCGGGGCGGTCTCAGCTCGGTGAGCCGACCGCTCCACGGACTGCTATCAGCGGGCCTTCTTCTTGCCCGCGACGGTGCGCTTGGGACCCTTGCGGGTGCGCGCGTTGGTCTTGGTGCGCTGACCACGCACCGGCAGGCCGCGACGGTGGCGCAGGCCCTGGTAGGTGCCGATCTCGACCTTGCGGCGGATGTCGGCCGCGACCTCACGGCGGAGGTCACCCTCGAGCTTGAAGCTGCCCTCGAGGTAGTCGCGGAGCGCAACGAGCTCGGCGTCGCCGAGGTCCTTCACGCGGACGTCCGGGCTGATACCCGTGGCGGCCAGGGTCTCCTTCGCGCGGGTACGACCCACACCGAAGATGTACGTGAGCGCAACCTCAAGCCGCTTGTCGCGGGGGAGGTCGACGCCGATAAGACGTGCCATGTGCCTTCCGGCTCCTGTACTGCTCGTCGGAGGTCTGCCGCACCGCCATCCCGCGACTCTTCGCGGGCCCCGGCCTCCGGACCGAGGGTTCCCCTGCCCTGCGCGGTTGCCCGCGGGGCTGGTTCGAGGTGGTGCGCTGGTGGTGGCCTCAGCCACCGGCCCGGGCTGGTGCCCGGAGGGTGATCAGCCCTGGCGCTGCTTGTGGCGCAGGTTGTCGCAGATCACCATGACGCGACCGTGCCGGCGAATCACCTTGCACTTGTCACAGATCTTCTTGACGCTCGGCTTGACCTTCATCGGGTTTTCCTCCGCCACGAACGTCCGGTCTCCCGGTGCGCGCGCAGCAGTGTCGTGGGTGGTCGATCGTACGGCGACGTCGCCTTCGGCCAGGCCGCGGGTGACGTAGCCCCGGATCGGGGACTGACTACTTGTAGCGGTAGACGATCCGGCCGCGGGACAGGTCGTACGGGCTGAGCTCCACCACCACGCGGTCCTCGGGGAGGATCCGGATGTAGTGCTGACGCATCTTTCCCGAGATGTGCGCGAGAACCTTGTGACCGTTCGACAGCTCGACGCGGAACATCGCGTTCGGCAGAGCCTCGATCACACTGCCCTCGATCTCGATGACACCGTCCTTCTTTGCCATATCCTCCGCTAACTCTCGTCGTGACTGCTTCCACGCCCACGGCACCGCAGGGAACCCTGCGAGACCGACAGTCGGGTGTGGATGTCGCGTGTGTCCGCGTACCGCCTACCTCGTGTGCCTCGGCCTGCGCCCCGCTTCCGCGGGGACCGGCAGGCGCCGTCGGCACCCTTTCAAGATCTGGAGGCGTTGAACGGACTACACCCAGCGATCTATCTTACGTCAGTTCGTAAACCATTCAAAGCGAAGACCGCCGACGGCGCACGTCCGGCGCGTGAGCCTCGCCACGCGGGGCCCCTCAGAGGTCGTACTCGACCCCGGGCAGGCCGATCATCGTGTGCGGCAGGCTGCCCACGAAGAAGAACAGCATCGGCAGCCACCCGAGCACGATGCCAAGGCCCAGCGCGACCAGCACGGACTGCCCGCGCGCGGCCCAGAGCCACACACCGGCCAGCCACACCACGATGCCGAGCAGCAGGACGGACTCCCACACCAGGAGCGAGGTGCCGAACCCGAGCACGATGCCGACCCACAGGAAGGGGCTCACCGCCAGGCGCCGGCCCCATGCGGCGAGCCAGCGTCCGAACCGCCCCAGGCCGCGGCGGACGGCCGGCAGGATCCGCGCGTACCAGGGCCCACGCGTCCGGTTCGGCCCGGCGTGGGCGGGCGCCGCGTAGGTGGCGTCGGACAGGGTGTGCGCTTCATCGGTCACGGGCCGATCGTAGCCAACTGACCCTGACTTAAATAGACCCCGGGTGAAAGTCCGCGGGCTCAGGCGAGCGCGACCGGCCGCACCCCGAAGTCGGCGAGGCGCTCCGCTCCCCCGTCGACCGCTGTCAGGACGACGATGCCGTCCTCCGTGATGGCCGTCGAGTGCTCCCAGTGCGCCGCACGCGAGCCGTCGGTGGTGACCACCGTCCAGTCGTCCGCGAGCACCCTGGTCTCGCCCCCGCCACGGCTGATCATCGGCTCGATGGCGAGGCACATCCCGGACCGGAGCCGCGGGCCGGAACCCGACGTGCGGTAGTTGTGCACGTCCGGGGGCTGGTGCATGGCGCTGCCGATGCCGTGCCCCACGTACTCCTCGACGATGCCGTACTCGGTGCCGGTGAGCTCGCCGGCCAGCTCGACGGCGGTCTCGACCGCCTCGCCCACGGCGTTCAGCCGCCTGGCCGAGGCCAGGGACGCGATGCCCGCCCACATGGCGGTCTCGGTGGTCCGGACGAGCGCGACGTCGGCAAGATCCGCACCGGCGGCGACCAGGTCGTCGTCGGGCAGCCGGTGGTCCAGGGCGCCCTCGGCGCCCAGGACGAAGGAGACCGCCGAGTCGCCGTGCCAGCCGTCGACGATCGCGCCGCCGTCGACGGAGACGAGGTCACCCACGGCCAGCACCCGGCTGCCCGGGATGCCGTGGATGACCTCGTCGTTGACCGAGGTGCAGATGACCGCCGGGAAGCCCTGGTAGCCCAGGAACGACGGCGTGGCGCCCGCCGCCTCGATCGTGCGCGAGGCGACGGCGTCCAGGTCGGCGGTGGTCAGGCCCGGCCGGGCGGCAGCCCGGACCGCGGCGAGCGTCTCGGCGACCACCAGACCGGCGCGCCGCATCAGGCGCACCTGGTCCGGCGTCTTGTACTCGATCCGCTCCCGGCCGAAGACCACCGCTCAGCCCAGCTGGGTCGCGAGCGAGGCGACGATGCGGTCGGTGACCTCGGCGATCTCGCCGAGCCCGTCGACCTGCACCAGCAGGTTGCGCTCCCCGTAGGCCGCCGTGAGCGGGGCGGTCTGCTCCGCGTAGATGTCGAGGCGGCGCGCGATGGCCTCCTCGGTGTCGTCGTCCCGGCCCTCTTCCTGGGCCCGCCGCGCGATGCGGCTCAGGAGCTCCGCACGGTCCGCCGTCAGCTCGATGACGCCGTCCAGCTCCCAGCCGAGGTCGGCGAGGATCTGGTCGAGCTCCGTCACCTGGGCGGCGTTGCGGGGGTACCCGTCGAGGATGAAGCCGTCCTTGACGTCCGGCTGGCCGAGGCGGTCGCGGACCATCTCGTTGGTGACCTCGTCCGGGACCAGGTCGCCCTTGTTCGTGTACTCCTGTGCGAGCTTGCCCAGCTCGGTCTCCCCCGCGATGTTCGTGCGGAAGATGTCACCCGTGGAGATCGGGACGATCCCGAAGACCTCGGCGAGACGGGCGGCCTGCGTACCCTTGCCCGCGCCCTGCGGGCCCATGATGACCAGGCGCGTGACCTGACCCTCCTGGTCCGGACGAGCGTGCAGCTCGCGGCGAGAGGTGGTGGTGGGGGTCTGGCTCAACGGAGGAATCCTTCGTAGTGGCGCTGCTGCAGCTGGGAGTCGATCTGCTTGACCGTCTCCAGCCCGACGCCGACCACGATGAGGATCGAGCTACCACCGAAGGGCAGGTTGGTGCTGACGCCAAGGAAGACGAGCACCAGCGTCGGGATCAGCGCGATCAGCGCGAGGTACAGGGAACCGGCGGAAGTGATCCGGGTGATCACGAAGTCGAGGTACTCCGCCGTGGGGCGGCCGGCACGGATGCCGGGGATGAAGCCGCCGTACTTCTTCATGTTGTCCGCGACCTCGTCCGGGTTGAACGTGATCGACGTGTAGAAGAAGCAGAAGAAGATGATCATCAGCGTGTACACCGCGATGTAGAGCGGCGACGACTGCTGGACCAGGTTGTTGGAGATCCAGATGACCCACTCGGCCGTCTGGTCCCCGAACTGGGCGAGAAGGCCCGGGATGGCGAGGATCGACGCCGCGAAGATCACGGGGATCACGCCGGACATGTTGATCTTGATCGGGATGTACGTGCTGGTGCCGCCGTACATGCGGCGGCCGACCATGCGCTTCGCGTACTGCACCGGGATCCGGCGCTGCGACTGCTCGACGAACACCACGAGACCGATCACCAGGATGATGACCAGGATCATGATCGTGAAGTTCACGACGCCGTTGGCGCCACCGGCGATCGACCAGAGGGAGGTCGGGAAGCTCGCGGCGATCGACGTGAAGATCAGGAGCGACATGCCGTTGCCGACGCCGCGCTCGGTGATCAGCTCGCCGAGCCACATGACCAGACCCGTACCCGCGGTCATGGTGATGACCATGAAGATCGAGGTGAGGATGCTGTCGTCCACGATCACGTTGAGACCGCAGTTCTGGAACAGCACGCCCTGGCGCGCCGTCGTGATGACGGTCGTCGACTGCAGGATCGCGAGGGCGATCGTGAGGTAGCGCGTGTACTGGGTCAGCTTGGTCTGGCCCGACTGGCCTTCCTTGTGCAGGGCCTCGAAGCGTGGGATGACCACGCGAAGCAGCTGCACGATGATGCTCGCCGTGATGTACGGCATGATCCCGAGGGCGAAGATCGACAGCTGCAGCAGCGCGCCGCCGCTGAAGACGTTGATGAGGCCGAGCAGCGAGTCGTTGCCCGCCTGGGCGATACATTGCTGCACGTTTGCGTAGTCCACGCCGGGGGTCGGGATGAACGACCCGAGCCGGAAGATCGCCATGATCGCGATCGTGAACAGCAGCTTGCGCCGCAGGTCTGGCGTCCGGAAAGCCCGGCCGAAAGCGCTGAGCACCCTATCCTCCTGGCCCGCCGTTGCGGGATCTAGTGTCGCCGGCGGGACGCCGGCGAGGTGAGTCGAACGTGGGCCAGACCACAACGGTGCAGCCAGACCGTGTCGGATTCTACGTTGCTTACGGGGTCCGGTGGACCACGTTCGCTCCGGGAAATACTCAAGAGAGCACACAGGGCCGGCCGCGCTCACGCGCCGCCGGCCCTGTCAGCTGTCTCAGGCCTCCGAGACCGAACCGCCGGCCGCCAGGATCTTCTCCTTGGCGGACGTCGAGACGCGGTCGACCGCGATCTCGAGCTTGACGGTGATCTCACCGTTGCCGAGCACCTTCACGGGCTCGCCCTTGCGGACGGCGCCCTTCGCGACCAGGTCCTCGACGGTGACGGAGCCACCCTCGGGGAACAGCGCGGAAAGCTTGTCCAGGTTCACGACCTGGTACTCGACCCGGAACGGGTTCTTGAACCCACGCAGCTTCGGAAGGCGCATGTGCAGAGGCATCTGCCCACCCTCGAAGCCCGCGGGCACCTGGTAACGAGCCTTCGTACCCTTGGTACCACGGCCTGCCGTCTTACCCTTCGAGCCCTCACCGCGACCCACACGGGTCTTCGCGGTCTTGGCACCGGGGGCCGGACGGAGGTGGTGGACCTTCAGCGGCTTGTTCTCCGCCATGATCACTCGACCTCCTCGACGGCGACGAGGTGCGCCACCGTCTTGACCATGCCACGGATCTCCGCGCGGTCCTCCTTCACGGCGGTGTCGCCGATCCGCTTGAGGCCGAGCGTCCGCAGCGTGTCACGCTGGTTCTGCTTGCCGCCGATGGCGGACTTGGTCTGAGTCACCTTGAGACGAGCCATCACGCACCCGCCTTCGCAGTCGACTCGGCACGACCGGCGGCCTGCGCGCGGAGCAGCGCGGCCGGGGCCACGTCCTCCAGCGGGAGCCCACGACGAGCGGCAACAGCAGCCGGCTCCTCGAGACCCTTCAGGGCCGCGACCGTGGCGTGCACGATGTTGATCGCGTTGGACGAACCGAGCGACTTGCTCAGCACGTCGTGGATGCCCGCGCACTCCAGCACGGCGCGCACCGGACCACCGGCGATCACACCGGTACCCGGCGACGCCGGACGCAGGAACACGACACCGGCTGCGGCCTCACCCTGGATGGGGTGAGGGATGGTGCCCTGGATGCGAGGGACGCGGAAGAAGTTCTTCTTCGCCTCCTCGACACCCTTGGCGATCGCGGCCGGAACTTCCTTGGCCTTGCCGTAGCCGACGCCGACGGTGCCGTCACCATCGCCCACCACGACGAGCGCGGTGAAGCTGAAGCGACGGCCGCCCTTGACGACCTTGGCGACGCGGTTGATGGAGACGACCTTCTCGACGAAGGCGCTCTTCTCCTCGCGCCCGCCGCGACGGTCGTCCCGACGCCCGCCACCACGGCGGTCGTTGCGGTCCTTGTTCTCGGTGGCGGCACCCTGGGGGGCGCCGCTGCGCTGCCCTGCAGCCATCAGAGAGTCCTCTTCTTCCGTGCGTTGGTCATCACAGGGCCAGACCGCCCTCGCGGGCGCCGTCAGCCACAGCAGCGACGCGACCGTGGTACTTGTTGCCGCCGCGGTCGAACACGACGGTGTCGACGCCGACAGCCTTGGCACGCTCGGCGACGAGCTCGCCGACCTTGCGGGCCTTGGCCGTCTTGTCGCCGTCGAACGCACGCAGGTCGGCCTCGAGGGTCGACGCCGAGGCGACGGTCTTGCCCAGGCCGTCGTCCACGATCTGCGCGACCATGTGGCGCGCGGAGCGGGTGACGACCAGACGGGGACGAACGGCGGTGCCGGTGATCTTCTTGCGCAGGCGCAGGTGGCGACGCTGGCGAGCGACGGACTTGCCCTTGCCCAGGATCTTGATAGCCATCGTCACTTACCAGCCTTTCCGACCTTGCGGCGGACGTTCTCGCCGGCGTAGCGCACGCCCTTGCCCTTGTAGGGCTCGGGCTTGCGGATCTTGCGAATGTTCGCTGCGACCTCGCCGACCTGCTGCTTGTCGATGCCCGAGACCGAGAACTTGGTGGGGCTCTCGACAGCGAACGTGACACCCGCGGGGGGCTCGATGACAACGGGGTGGCTGAAGCCGAGCGCGAACTCGAGGCTCGAGCCCTTCGCCACGACGCGGTAACCAGTACCGACGATCTCCAGCTTCTTCTCGTAGCCCTGGGTGACGCCGACGATCATGTTGGCGATCAGGGTACGAGTGAGGCCGTGCAGCGCACGGGAGTTGCGCTCGTCGTCCGGACGGGACACCACGAGCTGGGCGTCCTCCTGAGCGACATTGATGGGTGCGGGCACGTTGTGCTCGAGAGAACCCTTGGGGCCCTTCACGGTCACGAGCGCGCCGCTGACAGTGATGTCCACGCCGGCTGGGACCGGAACGGGAAGCTTGCCGATTCGAGACATTGGCGTTTTCTCCTTTCCGGATTACCAGACGTAGGCGAGGACTTCGCCGCCGACGCCCTTGGCCTGTGCCTGACGGTCGGTCAGCAGGCCGGAGGACGTGGACAGGATCGCCACGCCCAGGCCGCCGAGGACCTTGGGCAGTTCGGTGGACTTGCGGTAGACGCGCAGGCCGGGCTTCGAGATCCGGCGCACGCCGGCAAGGGCGCGCTCCCGGTTCTGCCCGTACTTCAGCTCGAGCGTGAGGGACTTGCCCACCTGGGCGTCCTCCACGGACCAGCCGGAGATGTAACCCTCGGCCTGCAGGATCTCAGCGATGTGCGTCTTCAGCTTCGACGACGGCATGGTGACCGTGTCGTGGTGCGCCGAGTTCGCGTTACGCAGACGGGTCAGCATGTCTGCGATCGGGTCGGTCATAGTCATCGGGCTCTTGCCCTTCCTCGCCGGGGTATCCGAACTGCCTGGTGTGGCTGGACGGACCTACGGCGTAGTTGTGTTACCAGCTGCTCTTGGTGACGCCGGGAAGCTCGCCGCGGTGGGCCATCTCCCGCACGCAGATGCGGCACAGGCCGAACTTGCGGTAGACGGAGTGCGGGCGACCGCACTTCTGGCACCGGGTGTAGGCGCGAACCGCGAACTTCGGCTTGGCGGCCGCCTTGTTGATCAGGGCCTTCTTCGCCATGTCAGTTCTCCTTGAAGGGGAAGCCGAGACGGCGCAGCAGAGAGCGGCCCTCGTCGTCGGTCGTCGCCGTCGTCACGACCGTGATGTCCATACCGCGGACCCGGTCGATCTTGTCCTGGTCGATCTCGTGGAACATCGACTGCTCCGTGAGACCGAAGGTGTAGTTGCCGTGGCCGTCGAACTGCTTGGGCGACAGGCCGCGGAAGTCGCGGATACGCGGCAGAGCGGTGGACAGCAGGCGGTCGAGGAACTCCCACATGCGGTCGCCGCGGAGCGTGACGTGCGCACCGATCGGCATGCCCTCGCGCAGCTTGAACTGAGCGATGGACTTCCGAGCCTTGGTGACCTGCGGCTTCTGACCGGTGATCGCCGAGAGGTCGCGGATCGCGCCCTCGATGAGCTTCGAGTCCTTGGCCGCGTCGCCGACACCCATGTTCACGACGATCTTCGTGAGACCGCCGGCCTGGTGCGGGTTCTTGTGGCCGAACTCCTCGATCAGCGCCGAGAGGATCTCCTCGCGGTACTTCTGCTTGAGGCGCGGCTGGGCCGGGGCCTCGATGGTCGTCTCGGTCATCAGATGTCCTTCCCGGAGCGCTTCGCGACGCGGATCCGGACGGTCTTGGTACGACCGTCACGCTCCACCTGCTCGAGGCGGTACCCGACGCGGGTGCCCTTCTTGGTCTCCGGGTCGACGATCATCACGTTGCTCACGTGGATCGGCGCCTCGACCGTCTCGATGCCACCGGTACGGGTGCCGCGCTGCGACTGCCCCACCTTGGTGTGCTTCGTGACGCGCTGAACACCCTCGACCACGAGACGGTCGGAGTCCTTGAGGACCTCGAGCACGCGGCCGGTCTTGCCCTTGTCGCGACCCGAGATCACGATGACCTGGTCGCCCTTCTTGATCTTCGCCATGGTCAGAGCACCTCCGGAGCCAGCGAGATGATCTTCATGAACCGCTTGTCACGCAGCTCACGACCCACCGGGCCGAAGATGCGGGTGCCGCGAGGCTCACCGTCGTTCTTCAGGATGACGGCGGCGTTCTCGTCGAACTTGATGTAGGAACCGTCGGGACGACGGCGCTCCTTGGCGGTCCGGACGACGACGGCCTTGATGACGTCGCCCTTCTTCACGTTGCCGCCCGGGATCGCGTCCTTGACGGTGGCGACGATGGTGTCGCCGATTCCGGCGTAGCGACGGCCGGAGCCACCGAGAACGCGGATGCAGAGAATCTCCTTGGCACCCGTGTTGTCGGCGACCCGAAGTCGCGACTCCTGCTGGATCATTTGAGTGAACTCCTGTCGTCGAACTGGTTCTCGCGCGGACTGCTTCCGGCGAGCCTGGCCGAACGGATAGTTGCTGTGCTGGGGGCGCCACGCGTACGTGTGTCACGCACCGCCCCCAGCGGGAAGAGAAGTCTTACTTGGCCTTCTCGAGGATCTCCACGAGCCGGAACCGCTTGGTAGCGGACAGCGGGCGGGTCTCCATGATCAGAACGAGGTCGCCGATGCCGGCGCTGTTCTGCTCGTCGTGCGCCTTGACCTTCGTGGTGCGACGGATGACCTTGGCGTAGAGCGGGTGCTTCACCCGGTCCTCGACCTCGATCACGATGGTCTTGTCCATCTTGTCGCTCACCACGTAGCCGCGGCGCACCTTACGCGTCGCGCGCTGGGCCTCGGGGGCCTCAGCAGCAGTCGTGTTGTCGCTCATTGCCTCACTCACTCACGCTCGGAGCCGTACGGATGCCGAGCTCGCGCTCGCGCAGGATCGTGTAGATCCGGGCGATGTCGCGACGCACGGCCTTGAGACGACCGTGGCTCTCGAGCTGGCCGGTCGCCGACTGGAAGCGGAGGTTGAACAGCTCCTCCTTGGCTTCCTTCAGCTTGCCGACGAGAGACTCGTCGTCCATGCCGTCCAGATCGATCGGGGCGAGCCCCTGGGTACCGATAGCCATCAGACACCACCCTCGCGCACCACGAAACGGCACTTCATCGGGAGCTTGTGCATCGCGCGGCGCATGGCCTCACGTGCAAGGGACTCGTCCACGCCGGCCAGCTCGAAAACGATGCGGCCCGGCTTGACGTTGGCGACCCACCACTCCGGCGAACCCTTACCGGAACCCATGCGGGTCTCGGCAGGCTTCTTCGTCAGCGGACGGTCGGGGTAGATGTTGATCCACACCTTGCCGCCACGCTTGATGTGGCGGGTCATTGCGATACGCGCCGCCTCGATCTGGCGGTTGGTGACGTACGCCGGCTCCAGAGCCTGGATGCCGAAGTCGCCGAACGCGATCTGGGTGCCACCCTTGGCCGCGCCGGAGCGCGACGGGTGGTGCTGCTTGCGGTGCTTGACCCTGCGCGGGATCAGCATGGTCAGGCCTCCGTTCCGGTCTCTGCGGCCGGAGCTGCAGGCGCCTCGGCCGCGGGGGCGGACTCTGCGCTGCGCTCGGCCGGACGCTCGTTGCGACGGCCACCGCCACGACGGTCTCCGCCGCGCTCGCCACGCTCAGGGCGATCGCCCCGGCCACGACCCTGACGGGGCGCGGCTGCAGCCTGCTGAGCAGCGAATTCCTTCTCGGTGGTCTCGCCCTTGTAGATCCACACCTTCACGCCGATGCGGCCGAAGGTGGTGCGGGCCTCGTAGAAGCCGTAGTCGATGTACGCGCGGAGCGTGTGCAGGGGCACGCGGCCCTCGCGGTAGAACTCCGAACGGCTCATCTCGGCGCCACCGAGGCGGCCGGCGACCTGCACGCGGATGCCCTTCGCACCGGCACGCTGGGCGGACTGCATGCCCTTGCGCATCGCGCGACGGAACGAGACACGGCTGGCGAGCTGCTCGGCAATGCCCTGAGCAACCAGCTGCGCGTCGATCTCCGCGTTCTTGACCTCGAGGATGTTGAGCTGGACCTGCTTGCCCGTGAGCTTCTCGAGCTCACCGCGGATGCGGTCTGCCTCAGCACCCCGACGGCCGATGACGATGCCCGGACGCGCCGTGTGGATGTCCACGCGGACGCGGTCGCGGGTGCGCTCGATCTCGACCTTGGAGATGCCGGCACGCTCGAGGCCGGTGCCCATGAGCTTGCGGATCTGCACGTCCTCGCGGACGTAGTCGCGGTACCGCTGACCAGGCTTGGTGCTGTCGGCGAACCAACGCGACCGGTGGTCGGTGGTGATACCGAGGCGGTACCCGTGCGGGTGAACCTTCTGTCCCACTATCGGGCCCCTTCCTTGTCGGCGAGCACCACGGTGATGTGGCTGGTGCGCTTGAGAATGCGCGTTGCACGTCCCTGAGCCCGCGGGCGGAACCGCTTGAGCGTCGGCCCCTCGTCGACGAGCGCGACGGAAACGAACAGGTCGTTCTCGTCGAAGCGCTCGCTGGCGCGGTCGGCCTTCACCCGAGCGTTGGCGATCGCGCTCTCCACAACCTTGCGGATCGGCTCGCTGGCGGCCTGCGGTGCGAACTTCAGCACCGCGACGGCCTCAGAGGCCTGCTTGCCACGGATGAGGTCCACGACGCGCCGGGCCTTCTGGGGCGTGACACGGACGAACCGCGCCTGCGCCTTGGCTTCCATTGCTGTCCTGCTTCCTTTTCTCAGACAGTCCAGGTAATCACTGCTGTGGGTAGGGAGATCCCTACGCCTCAGCGGCGACGACCCTTCCTGTCGTCCTTCACGTGGCCGCGGAAGGTCCGCGTGGGAGCGAACTCGCCGAGCTTGTGGCCGACCATCGCCTCGGTCACGAAGACCGGGACGTGCTTACGACCGTCGTGCACGGCAAAGGTGTGACCGAGAAAATCGGGCGTGACGACCGACCGACGGGACCAGGTCTTGATGACATTCTTGGTCCCCTTCTCGTTCTGGACGTCCACCTTCTTCTGGAGGTGTCCGTCTACGAAGGGGCCCTTCTTCAGGCTACGAGGCATGTTTCAGGCTCCTATCAGCGCTTCTTGCCGGTACGACGACGACGGACGATCATCCGGTCGCTCGACTTGTTCGGACGGCGGGTACGACCCTCGGCCTGGCCCCAGGGGCTGACCGGGTGACGACCACCGGACGTCTTACCCTCACCACCACCGTGGGGGTGGTCGACCGGGTTCATGGCGACACCACGGACGGTCGGGCGCTTGCCCTTCCAGCGCATGCGGCCGGCCTTGCCCCAGTTGATGTTCGACTGCTCGGCGTTACCGACCTCGCCGACCGTCGCGCGGCAGCGCAGGTCGACGTTGCGGATCTCGCCGGACGGCATACGCAGCTGGGCGTAGGGGCCGTCCTTGGCGACGAGCTGCACCGACGCACCAGCCGAACGGGCGATCTTCGCACCGCCGCCGGGCCGGAGCTCGATGGCGTGGATGACCGTACCGGTCGGGATGTTGCGCAGCGGCAGGTTGTTGCCGGGCTTGATGTCGGCGCCTGCACCGGCCTCGATGCGGTCGCCCTGCGACAGCTTGTTCGGCGCGATGATGTAGCGCTTCTCGCCGTCCGCGTAGTGCAGGAGCGCGATGCGGGCCGTGCGGTTGGGGTCGTACTCGATGTGAGCGACCTTCGCAGGCACGCCGTCCTTGTCGTGACGACGGAAGTCGATGACGCGGTAGGCGCGCTTGTGGCCGCCACCCTTGTGCCGCGTCGTGATGCGACCGGTGTTGTTACGGCCGCCGGACTTGCTCAGCGGGCGGACCAGTGACTTCTCCGGCTGCGAGCGCGTGACCTCGACGAAGTCGGCGACGCTGGAGCCTCGACGGCCGGGCGTCGTCGGCTTGTACTTACGGATTCCCATGGAAACCTGTCCTCAATCGTCTCTCGTCAGCTCAGCCGACCGGACCGCCGAAGATGTCGATCGTTCCCTCGCGGAGGGTGACGATCGCACGCTTCGTGTCCTTACGCTTGCCGAGGCCGAAACGCGTGCGACGCGTCTTGCCCTTGCGGTTGATCGTGTTCACCGAGGCGACCTTGACGCTGAAGACCTTCTCGATCGCGATCTTGATCTCGGTCTTGTTGGCGCTCGGGTCCACGATGAAGGTGTACTTGCCCTCGTCGAGAAGGTTGTAGCTCTTCTCGGAGACGACCGGCGCGAGCAGGATGTCGCGCGGGTCCTTCACGGTGACGGTCACTTTGCGGTCTCCTCAGCGGTCTCGGCCTCGGACTCCGTGGCGACAGCCTTCCCGCCCTTGACCGGGCCCTTGAGGAACGCGGCGAGCGCGCCCTCGGTGAAGATGACGTCGTCGGAGACGAGCACGTCGTAGGTGTTCAGCTGGTCGGCGACCAGGAGGTGCACCTCGGGCACGTTGCGAAGGGACTTGACCGTGGCCTCGTCGTCACGCTGCGTCACGATGAGCACGTGCTCACGCGTGGTCAGCTTCGTGATCGTGGAGAGCGCCGTCTTGGTCGACGGGACGCCGTCGATGCCGAAGCCGGCGACGACGTGCACGCGACCCGCGCGAGCGCGGTCGGAGAGCGCACCGCGCAGGGCGGCGGCCTTCATCTTCTTCGGGGTGCGCTGGTCGTACTTGCGCGGCTGCGGGCCGTGGACGGTGCCACCACCGGCGAACTGCGGGGCGCGCGTCGAACCCTGGCGGGCGCGACCGGTGCCCTTCTGCTTGTACGGCTTGCGGCCACCACCGCGGACCTCGCCACGAGTCTTCGTGGAGGCGGTGCCCTGGCGGGCGGCTGCGCGCTGCGCAACGACCACCTGGTGGATCAGCGGAATGTTCACGGCGACGTCGAACACCTCAGCGGGGAGCTCGGCAGTGCCGGACTTCTTGCCCTGGGCGTCCAGGACGTCGACAGTCAGAGCGGTCATCGGGTTCACGCTCCCTTCGCGGCGTTACGCACGAGGACGACGCCACCCTTGGGGCCGGGAACCGCGCCCTTGACGAGCAGCAGACCCTTCTCGACGTCGACCGCGTGAACGGTCAGGTTCTGGGTGGTCTGCCGGTCGTTACCCATCCGGCCGGCCATCCGCACGCCCTTGAAGACTCGCGACGGCGTCGAGGCGCCACCGATCGAGCCCGGCTTGCGGTGGTTGCGGTGCGCACCGTGCGAGGCGCCCACGCCGGAGAAGCCGTGACGCTTCATCACACCGGCGGTGCCCTTGCCCTTGGTGGTACCGATGACGTCGACCAGCGCGCCGGCCTCGAAGGCCTCCGCGGTGATCTCCTGGCCGAGCGTGAACTCGGCGGCGTTCTCGGTGCGAACCTCGGCCACGTGACGACGCGGCGTCACGCCGGCCTTCTCGAAGTGGCCCTTGAGGGGCTTGGTGACCTTACGGGGGTCGACCTGGCCGGCCGCGAGCTGAACAGCCGCGTAGCCGTCGGTGTCCACCGTGCGGATCTGGGTCACCACGTTGGTGCCCACGGAGACCACGGTCACCGGCACGAGGCGGCCTGCCTCGTCCCAGAGCTGGGTCATACCAAGCTTCGTGCCGAGCAACGCGGTCACGTTCTTCTGCTGGTTGGTCATGATGTCCTCCAGCCTCAGAGCTTGATCTCGATGTTCACGTCCGCCGGCAGGTCGAGTCGCATGAGCGAGTCGACGGCCTTGGGCGTGGGATCGATGATGTCGATGAGCCGCTTGTGCGTACGCATCTCGAAGTGCTCGCGGCTGTCCTTGTACTTGTGAGGCGACCGGATCACAACGAAGACGTTCTTCTCCGTCGGCAGCGGCACCGGACCCACGACCGTCGCACCAGCGCGAGTGACCGTGTCGACGATCTTGCGCGCCGAACTGTCGATCACCTCGTGGTCGTAGGACTTGAGCCGGATGCGGATCTTCTGTCCCGCCATGGCGTCGTCTGACTCTCTCTCTCGAACCGCTACTGTCCGACCCACGCACTCGGGCGTGTCGCTTAATGCGGCACAGCCGGGCGCAGAACACCATTGCTGGTGCCGGGGCCGTTGGGAAGTGATCTGACCCAGCTCTGAAGCTGGACCGACCACGACGTTTGCTGAGCCTGCTCGGAACAGTGCCTCCGGAAAACCGGAGAACGTGTGCTCCGCGGGGCGCCCCATACGCATCGAACAACAGGCGATAAACCCCGCGACTCCTCGTCCGGATTACCCCGGGAGGATGACCGCTCCAGCCTCTGTCGGCCCCGATCGATCCGGGACCTGGACTGCGGTTCTGCACACTGTTCGACACTTGAAAGAGCGCGCCTGTGACAGGCAACTATGCAATCTTGCCATACGACTTGGCATGAGCCAAACGCAAGGCGGTGTGATGCCCACTACTCAAGCAACAGGGCC
>NZ_JBHWZO010000149.1:0-15503 GCF_042728455.1 Promicromonospora sp. NPDC060204 | reverse complement strand
GGACGGACAAGTAGTCCGTCCCGCCCCTCGGCGGTGCTGCGGGCGTGCTCTACGTGTCGGCCGCCTCCGCGGCGTCGAGCACCGCGAGCTCCGCCAGGTCGTTCGCGATGAGCTCGGCGATCTGGATGGTGTTCAGGGCCGCCCCCTTGCGGAGGTTGTCGTTGCTGACGAACAGGACGAGGCCGCGCCCGTCCGGCACGGACTGGTCCTGCCGGATCCGGCCCACCAGGGACGGGTCGACGCCGGCCGCCGCGAGCGGCGTCGGGACGTCGGCGAGCTGGACGCCCGGGGCGTCGGCCAGCAGCTTGCGGGCCTCGTCCGGGGTGATGGGCCGGGCGAACTCGGCGTGGACCGACAGCGAGTGCCCCGTGAACACCGGCACGCGCACGCAGGTGCCGGCGACGGCCAGGTCGGGCAGGCCCAGGATCTTGCGGGACTCGTTGCGGAGCTTCTGCTCCTCGTCGGTCTCGCCCGAGCCGTCGTCGACCAGGTTGCCGGCCAGCGGCAGCACGTTGAACGCGATCGGCGCCGCGTAGATCGTGGGGTCGGGCAGGTCGACGGACCCGCCGTCGTGCACCAGCCCCTCGATCTCCTGCCCGACGGCGGCGCGCACCTGCCCGGCGAGCTCGGCCACGCCGGCCAGCCCGGAACCGGACACGGCCTGGTACGTCGCGACGCGCAGCCGCTCCAGCCCGGCCGCCTGCGCCAGGGGCGAGAGCACCGGCATCGCGGCCATCGTGGTGCAGTTCGGGTTGGCCACGATGCCCTTGACGGCGTCCCCGATCGCGTCGGGGTTCACCTCGGAGACCACCAGCGGCACCTCGGGGTCGCGCCGCCAGGCCGACGAGTTGTCGACCACGAGCGCGCCCGCGTCCGCGAACCGCGGCGCGTGCTCGCGCGACGTGCCGCCGCCGGCGGAGAAGAGCGCGATGTCGATGTCGGCGAGATCCTCGGTCGACGTCGCGGCGACGTCCTCGACGGGCACGTCCACGCCCGCGAACGGGAGGGTGGTGCCCGCCGAGCGGGCCGAGGCGAAGAACCGGATCGCCGCCACGGGGAACTCCCGCTCCTCCAGCAGGCGGCGCATGACGGCGCCCACCTGGCCGGTGGCGCCGACGACGGCGACGTTGACGCCCTGATCGGAGATGGCAACCATGTCAGCGCCCCGTTCCCGCGTAGACGACGGCCTCGCCGTCGGAGGCGTCGAGCTCGAACGCGGTGTGCACCGCGCGCACCGCGTCGTCCAGCGAGTCCGCGCGGGTCACCACGGAGATCCGGATCTCCGAGGTGGAGATCATCTCGATGTTGATGCCCGCGTCGCGCAGCGCGCCGAACAGCCGCGCCGAGACGCCCGGGTGCGACTTCATGCCGGCGCCCACGAGCGACAGCTTGCCGATCTGGTCGTCGAACTGCAGCGAGTCGAAGGCCAGCTCGCCCTGCACGGCGGTGAGGGCGGCCATGGTGGCGGGGCCGTCGCCGTCGGGCAGCGTGAACGAGATGTCGGTCAGGCCCGTGGCCGCGGCCGACACGTTCTGCACGATCATGTCGATGTTGGCGCCGGCGCCGGCGACGACCTCGAAGATGCGGGCGGCCATGCCGGGGACGTCCGGCACGCCGATCACGGTGATCTTGGACTCGGAGCGGTCGTGCGCGACACCGGAGATGATCGGGGCTTCCATGGCGTTCTCCTTCGACTTCTCGGCCGCGACCACGCGCGTGCCGTCGTGGGCGCTGAACGAGCTGCGCACGTGCACCGGCACGCCGTAGCGGCGCGCGTACTCCACGCTGCGCAGCGCCAGCACCTTGGCGCCGCAGGCCGCGAGCTCCAGCATCTCCTCGTAGGAGACCTGGTCGATCTTCCGGGCGGCGGGGACGATGCGCGGGTCGGCCGTGAACACGCCGTCCACGTCGGTGTAGATCTCGCAGACGTCGGCGTTCAGGCCGGCGGCGAGCGCTACGGCGGTCGTGTCGGAGCCGCCGCGACCGAGGGTGGTGACGTCGTTCGTGGCCTGGGTGACGCCCTGGAAACCGGCCACGATCGCGACCTGGCCCCGGTTCAGGGTCTCGCGGATGCGGTGCGGCACGACGTCGACGATCCGCGCCCGTCCGTGCACGGCGTCCGTGATGACGCCGGCCTGCTGGCCCGTGTAGGACTTGGCCTTCACGCCCAGGTTGGTGATCGCCATCGCGAGCAGCGACATGGAGATGCGCTCGCCCGCGGTGAGGAGGATGTCGAGCTCGCGCTGGGGCGGGAGCGGGGTGATCTGCTGGGCGAGGTCGAGGAGCTCGTCGGTGGTGTCGCCCATGGCGCTCACCACCACGACCACGTCGTTGCCCGCTCGCTTCGCCTCGGCGATCCGCTTCGCGACGCGCTTCACGCTGCGCGCGTCCCCGACCGAGGATCCGCCGTACTTCTGCACGACAAGTGCCATGCGCCTGCCTTCCGTTGCCGGCCTCCGTCTGTCTCAACGGCCCGCCGGGTGGTTGGGTTTGCGGATCGATGGTACGACGGCGGGCATCTCGGACGCCGTACTGGTTCACCGTGCGGGACGGCACCGGCCTACCCTGCGAAGACGTCCCAGGCGAGGCGCGCGATCAGGGCGCCCACCACGACGACGAAGATCACACGGACGAACTTCGAGCCCTTCGCCACCGCCATCCGGGCGCCGATGTAGGCGCCGATGATGTTGGCCACGCCCATCCCCAGGCCGAGGGCCCAGATCACGGCGCCGCTCGGGACGAAGAAGAGCAGCGCACCCAGGTTGGTCGCGAAGTTCACGATCTTGGCGATGGCCGACGCCGGGAGGAACGAGTACCCGAGGAAGCTCACCAGGCTGATCACCAGGAACGTGCCGGTTCCGGGGCCGAGCAGCCCGTCGTACGCGCCGATCAGCAGGCCGATCAGGGCCGCGATGCGCCGGTGTCCGTTGCCGACCCACTTCAGGTCGTCGTGCTGCCCGACGTTCGGCTTGAGCAGGGTCCAGGCCAGCACGCCGACGAGCACCACGAGGATGATCGGCTTGAAGAGCTGGGCGGGGATGTGCGACGCCCCGACCGCGCCGCCGAACGCGCCCACCAGGGCCGCGAGCGCCATGGGCCCCGCGGTGCGCAGGTCGGGCTGGACCCGCCGGTAGTAGGTGAGGGCGCTGGTGGAGGTGCCCATGATGCTGGCGAGCTTGTTGGTCGCCAGGGCCTGCACGGGGCTGATCCCGGGGACGAGCAGCAACGCGGGGAGCTGGATCAGCCCTCCCCCGCCGACCACGGCGTCGACCCACCCGGCGGCGAGGCCGGCGAGCAGGAGGAGGGCGATGGTCGTCAGATCGAGTTCGGGCACCCGTGCATTGTGCGTGAACCTCGCGCTTCACCCGGCCTCGTCTCGCGCTCGCATGTCGGTGCCGCCCCGTAGGCTGACCTCTTGTGTACGAAGGCGCGGTCCAAGACCTGATCGACGAGCTCGGCCGGCTTCCCGGCGTCGGGCCCAAGAGCGCGCAGCGCATCGCGTTCCACCTGCTGGCCACGGACAACCACGAGGTCAAGCGGCTGGTCGACGCGCTCACCGAGGTGAAGCTGCGCGTGCGGTTCTGCGAGCTGTGCGGCAACGTGGCCGAGGCCGAGCGGTGCCGCATCTGCCTCGACCCGCGGCGCAGCGACGACGTGATCTGCGTCGTGGAGGAGCCCAAGGACGTCGTCGCCATCGAGCGCACCCGGGAGTTCCGCGGGCGCTACCACGTGCTCGGCGGGGCCATCAATCCCATCGAGAACGTGGGCCCGGACGACCTGCGGATCAGCGAGCTGCTGGCCCGTCTCGCGGACGGGACGGTGCAGGAGGTCATCCTCGCCACCGACCCCAACGTCGAGGGAGAGGCCACGGCGACCTATCTTTCCCGACTGATGGCCCACATGGGAATCACTGTCTCGCGGCTGGCCTCGGGTCTGCCCGTGGGTGGAGACTTGGAGTACGCGGACGAGGTGACGCTCGGTCGCGCGTTCGAAGGCCGCCGTGTCATCGGCAACGACAAGTAGGTAGGGATCACCATGAGCGAGATCACGCCCGGGTCGGACCTCCGAGAGGTCGCAGACCAGGTGTCCGTGCAGGCACGGACGTTCCTGTCGACGGTGACCCAGGTCGCCTCCGGCGCGATGCCCGGGGCGGAGCTCTCGCTGCTCGTGCTGGCGACGTCCGACCTGCTGGCCGCAGGCGCGCGGCTCGCAGCGATCGTGGACGTGGTGCCCAAGGAGCGCTACGAGCCCGACGCCGGCCCCGACACCGACCTCGACCCGCTGCGCGAGGCCCTGTCCAAGATGTTCGACGGGTTCGACGACTACACCGAGGTGGTGGACCCCGTGCTCGGCGAGGACGTCGGGTCGGCGTCACTGTCGGGCGACCTCGCGTGCGTCGCCGAGGCCCTGGCCAAGGGCCTCCAGCACTTCGACAGCGGCCACGAGCTCGAGGCCCTGTGGTGGTGGCAGTTCTCGTACTTCTCGCTGTGGGGCGAGCGCGCGGCCTCCGCGCTGCGCGTGCTGCAGGTGCTGCTGGCGCACCTGCGCCTGGACGTGGAGGACGACGTCGCCGCCGAGGCGGAGTACGACGCCCTCCACTCCTGACGGTCAGGCGACGCGGGTGCCCTGCGGGAGCTGCGCCGTCGGGACCCGCAGGCGGTTGACCGCCACGATCACGCCGGCCGCGCCGAGCAGCAGGTCGAACCCGAGCCCCCACGGCCAGACGAGCTGGTCCGTGACCTTGACGGGCTCCACGGGCGACTCGGCCTGCGGGCCGCCGTCCATGTAGACCCCGGTGCACCAGTCCTGCGGCCCGGTGTCGCCCGTCCGGGCGTACCGGACGCCGTACTGCAGCAGCGCGAGCGCGTTGCCGTCCTCGGAGAGCGCCTCCGGGTCACCGAGCGGCTGCGCGTCCGCGACCACCACGAACGGGTTGGGGGCCAGCAGCCACCACGTGCGCTCGCTGTGCCACACGCCGATCTCCTGGGTCTGCCACTCGCACTCGGGCGCCGTGGTCTCCTCCCACGTGTAGCCGGCCTCGACGCCCCACACCCGCACGTTCTCGGTGGTGGTCGTCGCGGGGACGAGCAGGCCGAACATGATGGGCAGGACCGCGGTGATGCCGCCCACCGTGAGGTAGGTCAGCACGGCCGACCCCGACGTCTTGGAGACCACGGCCGAGAAGCCGAGCCCGATGGCGCACACGACGCCGAGCACGAGCGCCAGCATGAGGACCGTGGTGACCAGCGCGAGCCAGGACACGCCGCCGCCGACCAGCGCCCACACCAGGAACGGGATGCTCGCCACCAGGAAGGCGAGCGCCGCGATCCAGGCCGCGGCGAGCTTGCCGAGCACGATCTCCGCGGGCGTCAGCAGCGTGACCTGCAGGGTCGCCAGCGTTCCCGCGTTCCGGTCGCCGTTGATCGCGCCCGACGACAGGGTCGGCGCCACCAGCAGGCCGAGGAACAGGACGAAGCCGACGACGATGCTGTAGACCATCCCGCCGAACGTCTCGTCGGTGCTCTCGCCCGAGATGATGGCGAACGCGCCGGTGGTCAGCATCGTGATGACACCGACCACGACGAACCACACGATCAGCGCGGTCTTCCACCGCGTGGAGCGCACGCGCTGGCGCAGCTCCAGCACCGTGACGGTGCGCAGGCCGTGCCAGGACAGGGACCAGGTGCCGCGCCCGGCGGGTACGCCGCCGTCGGCCGGCGCCGGCTCGGTCACTTCCACGTCAACGCTCATCGCCGCTCCTCCTCAAGGGCCAGGTAGGCCTGCTCCAGCACGCCGCCCGCGGGGGCGAGGCTCGACACGTCGACGCCGGCCTCGACCGCGGACCGCAGCAGCGCCGCCGCCGCGGCGTCGCCCGCCAGCTCGACGAGCACGGCGGGGCCGTCGGGCTCCCGGCGGTAGGCCGGGCCGTCCTGGTCCAGCCAGGCCGTGAGCGCCTCCGGGTCCAGCGCGGTCAGGCGCCACTCGCGCGGCCGGTCGCCGTCGGCCACCGACTGCGTGGCGACGGTGCGCCCGCGCGAGATGAACACGGCGTCGTCGGCCATCTCGTCGAGCTCGGTGAGCACGTGCGAGGAGACCAGCACCGTCTTGCCCTCGGCCGCGAGCCGGCGCACGAGGACACGCAGGTCCACGCGGGAGCGCGGGTCCAGCCCGGAGGCGGGCTCGTCCAGCAGCAGGACGGCGGGGTCGTGCACCAGGGCACGGGCCAGGCCGAGGCGCTGCTTCTGGCCGCGGGACAGGACGTGGGCGGGCTGGTCGGCGAGCTCCGACAGGTGCACCAGCTCCAGCAGCTCGCCGGCGCGGGCCTGCCCGGCCGCGGCATCCATCCGATAGGCCGCCGCGACCGTCGTCAGCACCTCGCGCGCGGTCAGCGAGTCCCACGTGCCGAACACGTCGGGCATCCAGCCGGTACGCGAGCGCGCGGCGTAGTTCTGGGTCACCGGGTCCGCCCCGGCGATGCTGATCGTGCCCGCGTCGGGCGTCAGCAGCCCCGCGAGCATCAGCAGGAGGGTCGTCTTGCCCGACCCGTTGGGACCGATGAGCGCCGTGACGCGGCCCGGTGCGGCGACCAGGTCGACGTCGGCCACGGCGTGGACCGGCCCGAACGAACGCCGCACGCCCTGCGCGCGGATACCACCGTCTGGTGTCATGCGGGGACAGTAGCGTGAGTCGCCCACACGGGCCGTCGACCCCCGGGATGAACCGGGCGTACGACCAGGGGATGACGTCGCAGGTCAGACGCGACGCCTCTACCGTGGGGACATGGCCACCACCCTGTCCCCCTGGCTGCGGACGACGTTCGCCGCACCGAACGCCCTCTACCGGCACGGCATGGGCGGCGTGCTGGGCCGGCGGTTCCTGCAGCTCACCCACGTCGGGCGCAGGAGCGGCGCCGAGCACACCGTCGTGCTGGAGGTGGTCCGGTACGACCGGGACACCGGCGAGGCGGTCGTGATCTCGGGGTTCGGCGAAGGCGCCCAGTGGCTGCGGAACCTCCGCGCGAACGAGGACGCCCGGATCAGCTTCGGGCGCGCCCCGCGACGGGCGAAGGTCCGGTTCCTGGAGCCCGACGAGGCGGTCGACGTCATGACCGGCTACGAGCGGCGCTACGGGATCCTCCGGCCGCTGCTGCGCAGGACGCTCACGCTCCTCGTCGGCTTCGAGTACCGCGGCACGGACGAGGACCGCCGCCGCCTGGTCGAGCGGCTACCGCTGGTCGCCTTCCGCCCGGCGTGACCTCGTGCCCTTCACGGCCAGCAGCCCACGCTCGCCGAAGGCCACGTTCTGGTCGATCGTCACTATCACGTCGTCGCCGGAGAACCGCAGCTCCAGGCGCCACTCGAACGGGGTGCCGAGGAAGACCATCCGGCCGTGCAGCGTCGACTCGTCGGCCCAGGCGGCCGCGGTCGCGACGTCGGCCGGCGTGCCCAGGAGCGAGCCGCTCCCCGATACCCAGGCTTCGTGCCCGAACGACACGGCGTGGTCCAACCCGCCGACGGTGAACGTGATCTCGGTCCGGTCGTCCGCGGCGCGGCGCACGGCGAGCGCGGTGATGTCCCGCTCGTTCGGTTCCAGCGCGTAGGTGGCGCCGCTCTCCGCGAGCGGGGACGACGCCGCGCCGGCCGGCGTCGGCAGGGCCTGCGCGAACGGGGCTGCCTCCGCGTCCGGCGGTGCCGAGGCCGGGGCGACCCAGGCGGCGTCGGGCAGCAGGATGTCCCAGACCACGTCCAGCACGGACTGCAGGTCGGAGAGGCCCGAGGTCATGGTGATGACCAGGTCCTTCTCCGGCCAGACGACGACGTACTGCCCGAACGCGCCGTCGGCCCGGTAGGCACCGTGGCGGCACTGCCAGAGCTGGTAGCCGTACCCCTGGTTCCAGTCGGGCCAGCCGTGCGGGCCGTTCGGGACCTGCGCGGAGGTCGCCGCCGCAACCCACTCCGCGGGCACGAGCTGCCGCCCCTGCCAGACGCCGCCCTGCAGGTAGAGCTGCCCGAACGCCGCCATCTCCTCGGTGGTGACGGACAGCCCGAAGCCGCCCACGTCGATGCCGTCGGGGTCCTGCTCCCACGTGGCGTGCGTGATGCCGAGCGGCTCCAGCAGGCGCGGCGTCAGGTAGTCGAGCAGCCGCTCGCCGGTGAGCCGGTGCAGGATCGCCGACAGCAGGTAGGTCGCGCCCGTGTTGTAGACGAAGTGCGTGCCCGGCTCGTGCTCCACGGGCTGCGCCAGGATCGCGCGCGCCCAGCCCGCGCCGGGCAGCGAGATGGTGCGGTCGATGCCCTCCATCGTCGAGGCGCTGTGGCCCGTCGTCATGGTCAGCAGGTCGCGCACGCGCAGGGCCCGCAGGTGCTCGCCCGGGTCGGCGGGGGCGTCGTCCGGCAGGAGGTCGACGACCCGGTCGTCCAGGGTCAGGAGCCCCTCGTGGACCGCGATGCCGACCGCCGTGGACGTGAAGCTCTTGCTCACCGAGAACATGACGTGCGGGCGGTCGGCCGTGTGCGGGTGCCACCAGGCCTCGCCGACCACGCTGCCGTGGCGCAGCACCATCACGCTGTGCACGTCCTCGAGGGCGTCCAGGCGGTCGACCAGACGGCGCAGCGCCGCGGGGTCGAGCCCTTCGGCCTCGGGGGTGGACCGGGGCAGGATCCGCGACATGCTGGAGCACGTCCTTTCGCTCGGCGACGCGCCATTGTCGCGGACCGGGCACGACGCCGGAAGCCTCGGCCCGGCATGCGATACGGCGGTCAGCCGACGGGTTGGGGAACGCCGCCGACCAGCCGCCGGAACACGTCGTCCGCGAGGGACCAGGCGCGGTCGCGGGCTCCGTCCGCGCGGGACGGTGCGGTGTCCGCCAGCGTCGCCTCGGCACGTGCCAGCTCCGCCTCGACGAACTCCGGCAGCACGTCCGGCACCGCGATCGCGCCCATCTCCCGCGTGGCCGACTTGTGACGGACCAGCTCGTCGACGGCCGCCCGGACGTCGACGGGCACGGCGGCGCCCGCGACGAGCGCCGGCAGGTCCATCGGCGGCGTCGCCGCACCCTCCCGCACGCGCATCCAGCGCAGCGCGACAGCCGGCCGCAGGGCGTAGAGGAACTTCTTGGCAGCGCCGGTCGACGCGTACAGGCCCAGGCTGTTCCTGCCGACGTGCAGGTAGTGGTTCGTCAGGGCGCGCCGGTCCGTGACGTCGTCCGACAGGGCCAGCAGCTCGTCGCGGACGGCGGCGTCACCGCGGTACACGATCGGCGAGCGCAGCCACTCCCCGACCGTCGCGTTGCCCTTGACCATCAGCCCGAGCGCCTTGCGCACGTCCCAGCCGTTGACGTCGAAGACCTTGTCCAGCGGCGTCTCGATCACGTCCCGGCGTGCGCGGAGGCCCAGGTAGTCGTGGGCGCGGCGCACGTACAGGAAACGGCAGTCGTAGTCCGAGTCCGGGGACGGGAAGCCCCAGGCCCGCCTGCCGCTCTCGATCGCCCACAGGACGCGGACGCCGTACTGCTGCTCGACGTGGTCCAGGCGCGCGTCGACGGCCCGGACGACGTCCGGGTCCATCGAGTCGGGGATGCTCCGCATGCCCGGACCGTAACGGCCGGACGCCGCCTCAGTCGTGGTCTTTTCGCAGCCGCTCCCGGGCCTCCATCAGGGCGAAGCCCAGCAGGTTGAGGCCACGCCAGGCGGCCGGGTTCTCGGCGTTCTCGTGGTGGGCGCCCATCCCGATGCCCCAGACCCGGTCGCGCGGGCTCGCCTCCACGAGTACCCGGGACCCGGTACCCACCAGGTACTCGCGCAGGTCCGGATGGGCGGCGAACTTGTGCTCGTTGCCGCGCACCACGATCTCGAAGCGCTCGCGCACCCACACCGCGTCGTCGAAGTCGCGGACCGTGCGCCCGGCGGCTTTCGCGAGCGCGGGGTTGGGCGCGTCGACCGCAGCGCGCTCCGCCTCGGGGTCGTCGAACAGGCGCGCCTTCTGCGCCATCATCCAGTGCTCGGCCGTGCGGTACCGGACGCCGTCCACCTCGAACTCGGCCTCGAACCACTGGCTCAGGCTGCCCTTCCCGGCGGTCCCGTCCGGCTCCGGCTGGTGCCCCCAGAAGTGCAGGTACTTCGGTGTGGCCCCGGCCTCGACGAGCATGCGGAGCTCGTCGACGGTGCGGGCGGACGCGGGTCGGAGCGTGGTGGGGTCGGGCATGCCGGGAAGTGTGCCAGGAGTCACTGACACGCCCCGCTACACCGTCCGCGCCGCGACCCTGACCGCCTGTTCCCGCATGGTCGCGGTGGTGAGCTCCACCCACCGCGCCACGACCAGCAGCTCGTCGGCGGAGAACTGCTCGGTCACGCGGCCCATGGCCTGCGCCATCTCGGCCACAGCCGCGTTCACCTGCGGCGACGCCGGTGCGGTGGCCTCGATCACGAGCCGGCGCCGGTCCGTCTCGTGCCGCGTGCGCCGGGCGTAGCCGGCGTTCTCCAGGCGGTCCACGAGCCCGGTGACCGCCCCGGCCGTGAGCCCGGTCCGGTCGGCGATCTCCCGCGCCGACATCGGCCCCTCACGCCGGATGACGCCCAGCGCCTTGTTGTCGGCGGCAGAGAGGCCCATGAGGGCACCGAGCGCCTCGTGGAACATCACGACGGCGTCGCTCAGCTCGGTACCGAGCCGGGCCCCGGGATCGGTGGGTGTTGACATGAGCCCATTGTGCACCTCACCATATGATTCAGTTTACTAAATCATTTAGCGGAGCGAATGGAGTTGACGATGGTCACCGAAGCAAAGGCCACGAGGCCGGGCGCCTGGCGCGACGCCGTCGGGATCCTGGCCGAGGCCTGGCGGTTCTTCGCGCGCCACTACCCGGTCGTGTTCGCCTTCGGCGCTCTGGCCTCGGCGCAGCGCTTCCTCTCGGTGAGCGGCACGGTCGACTGGGCCGGAGGCGGGGGCGGCGAGATCTTCACGGCAGCGGCCCGCGTCGCGTTCATCGCCTGGGCGGTCGCGACGCTCCTCCACGGCACCCACGCCGGGTGGTCGGACGCCAGGGCGCGGTGGTCGGCCTGGAACACGCGGAACTGGCCGGCGGTCCTGGCGACGATGGGCCTGCTGCTGGCGTTCCTGCTCGTCTTCAAGACTGTCCCGGACGCGCTCGCCGGGCGGGTCGGCGGCATCGACCGGGAGACCTGGCTGTCCTGGGAGCTGGCGATCAAGAACGTCACGGTGATCCCGTTCACCATGCTGTGGATGACGGTCCTCCTGGCGGTCCGCCCGCTCAGGCAGGCTCAGCCCGCGACGACCTCGACCTCGTAGCCGTCCTCGTTCTCCAGGTAGGCCGCGTAGTGGTCGGGACCGCCGGCGTGGGGGTGCTTGTCGGGGAAGAGGAGCGCCCAGCCGTGCGCGGCCGCCTCCTCGACGAGCCGGTCCACCTCGCCGCGCGTGCCGCCGTGGAACGCGAGGTGATTGAGCCCCGGCGCGAGGCGGTCGTGCGGTCCGGCACCCTGCGCCGGGCTCTGCTCGACGACGACGTAGGTGCCGTCCAGGATCCAGCTCACCCCGGCGGACCAGCGCTGGTGCTCGGTGTAGCCGAGCGTGGTCAGGAGCCAGCCCCAGGACCGTTCGGCGCGGGCGAGGTCCGGGACCCAGAGCTCGACGTGGTGCAGGCGGCCGCGGGTCACGGGGCGGCCGCCGCGATGACGCGGGTGAGGCTGCGGTGGAGCAGCCCGAGCTCCTCCGCGGACATGCCCAGACGCTCCATGATGGCGGGCGGCACGCGCAGCGCCTGCTCGCGCAGCGCACGTCCCTCCTCGGTGAGCTCCACGGCGAGGGCGCGCTCGTCGCGCGGGTCCCGGCGCCGGCTCACGTAGCCGATCGCCTCGAGCCGCTTGAGCAGCGGGGACAGGGTGCCCGGGTCGAGCTGCAGCAGCCCGCTGAGCTGCTTGACCGACAGGGGCGACTGCTCCCACAGGGCGAGCATGACCAGGTACTGCGGGTGCGTGATGCCCATCGGTTCGAGCAGCGGCCGGTACAGCGCGATGACGCTGCGCGACGCGACGGCCAGGGCGAAGCACACCTGACGGTCGAGGGCCAGCAGGTCCTCGGGGTCGGGCGCGACGTCGGCGTGGGACGTGACGGTCATGCGGCTCCTCTCGGATCTTGACCAGCGTAACAGTTGGTGTGCAAACTATTGGTACACCAATTAAACGGAGGCAGAACATGCGCAACCGCGACGGCCTGACCCTGGGCTACCGCGTCCTGTGGCGGCTCAACTGGCTGCTCCTGCACGTGGCGGGACCGGCCGAGCAGTCCGAGGACCGCGACCCGCGGCGCAGGCTGGAGCGCGAACGCGCCGAGAAGGTGGCCCGATACCGGGCGCAGCACGCCGGGGACTGACGGCCCGGGGCTCAGTGCCCGGCCGCGGTCAGCAGGTCGCGCGACAACGGCGCGATCGGGTAGCTCGCCACCGGGTCCGCGGGGTCGATCCACACGAGCTCCTCGAGCTCGGCCCGGACCGCGATCTCCGCGCCCGGCCGCAGCCGCACCCGGTAGGCGTGGGCGTCGACGACGTGGTCGGGCTCGTTCGCGGCGGGTGCCCCGAACCGGCCGAGGCTCTCGATGTCCGCCGGGTCGAGCCGCAGCCCGACCTCCTCCTCGAACTCCCGGACCAGCGCCGCCAGCGGCTCCTCGCCCGGCTCGATCTTGCCGCCCACCTGCATGAACGCCTCGGTACCCCGCTTCCGGACCAGCAGGTGCCGGCCGTCGGCCCGCTCCACGACGGCGGCGACGATGCGCAGCGTCGTGATCCCGTTGTCCGCGCTCATCCCTGCTCCACGATCTCGTCGATCACCGTTCCGCCCAGCACCTGCACCACGAGCGACACCCCCGCGAGCCCGCCCGAGACGATGTCCGGATCGTCGTCCGAGGGCTCGTCGTAGTACTCGGACGTGTCACTCGTCGGCGTCGCCTTCGAGGCGGCCGGGCTCGCGGTCCGCGGCTCCGGGGACGCGCCGCTCGCGGCGGCCCGGGCGCGGCGCTCGGCCGCCTGCCGGAGCGCCTCGCGCGCGCTGACCGCACCGGACATCGGCGGCCCCGCCGGGGGCGGGGCCTGGTCCTCGTAGACCGGCTCGGGTTCCGGCATGTCGTAGTCCGCGGGCGGCTCGGTCGCGCTGGCGCCCGACAGCCACGCCTGGTCGGCGGCGCTGGCCGCGGACGGCGGCGCGGAGGCGGGTCGCGACGGCTCCGGGCGACCGGCCTCGGGGCCGGACGGCTCGGGGCCGGACGGCTCGGGCCGGGCCGGCCGGGGGCGCTCGGCGACGGCGACGGCACCCTGGGCCGGGGCGGCCGCCTGGCGCGCGCCGGTGGTCGCGGCGGGGCTCGTGGTCGCGGCGGGGCTGACGGTCGCGGCCGACGGCGCCGACACCGTGGCGACGCTGCCGCCCGGCGTCGGCACGTCGGGCCAGTCCGGCTCGGGTGCCGCGGCGGGGGCCGGGGCCTCGTGCCGCGGCTCGCCGGCCGGCGCCGCCTGGCCCGAGCCGCCACCCGACGGGCCGCCGCCGGGCGCGCCCCCGCCGCCGGACGAGCCGCCGCCAGGGCCTTCGTCGAGTGTCGCCTCGACCCGGACCCGGATGCCGAGGGTCTGGTAGACCGCCTCCTCGACGGCGCTGGTGTGCCGCGCGTTCGAGAAGGCGCGGGCCAGGCCGGGGGCCGCGAAGCCGAGCTTGAGCGTTCCGCCCTCGAGGGCCGCGACCTGCGCGTTCGGGCCGACGAGCGACCACGTCACGCGCGCGGCGGCGAGCGCGCCGAGCACCTCCTGCCAGCGGCGGCGGACCGTCTCGGTGGTGACCTCGGGGTCGGTGCCGGAGGGCGCGGGCGTGCTCGCGGCAGGGGCCGCCGTCGGCTCGGGCCTCGCCGGCTCCGCCGCGGACGGCTGGGGCTCCGGGGTCGCCGCGGCGACGGGCTCCGGCTCCGCGGGTGCCGGCGACGTGGACGCCGACGGGGCAGGGCTCGGTTCCGGCTCGGGCGCCGCCTCGACGGCCGGGGCCGGTTCGGGGGTGGGCGCCGGCTCGTGGGCCCGTGCCGCAGGTGCGCGGCCGGCCGGGGCGGGCTGCTCACCCCGCTTCTTGCGCGCGTCGAGCACCGCCCGCGCCGCGGCGGAGCCGGCGAGCCCGACGGCCGCCGGGTCCTGGGCCGGGACGGCCTCGTCCGACGGGGCCGCGCGGCCGCCAGGAGCGGCCGAGCCTCCGCCGGGGCCGACCCCGCCGCCCGCCGGACCTGCGACACCGCTCGACGCCACGATGCCGCCCCGTTCGAGGCGGTCGATCCGCGCGGCGAGACCCGCCGCGCCGTCGTCGGCCCCGGGCAGGAGCAGGCGCGCGCACAGGAGCTCCAGGTGCAGGCGCGGCGAGGTGGCGCCGGTCATCTCGGTGAGGGCCACGTTGACGAGGTCGGCCGCCCGGGAGAGCTCGGCCACCCCGAGCCGCCCCGCCTGGGCGCGCATCCGTTCGAGCTGGTCGGAGGGGATGGCGCGCAGCACGGCGTCCGCGGCATCGCCCGAGACCGAGATGACGATGAGGTCGCGCAGCCGCTCCAGGACGTCCTCGACGAACCGGCGCGGCTCGTGCCCCGTCGCGATGATCTGGTCCACGACCCGGAAGATCGAGCCGCCGTCCCGCGCGGCGAGCGCGTCCACGACGTCGTCCAGGAGGGTCGCGTGGGTGAAGCCGAGCAGGCCCACGGCGAGGTCGTAGTCCACGACGCCGCCCGTGGCACCCGCGATGAGCTGGTCCATCACGGAGAGGGAGTCGCGCACCGAGCCGCCGCCCGCGCGCGTGACGAGCGGGAGCACCCCGCCGCCCACCTCGATGCCCTCGGCGCCGCAGAGCTGCTCCAGGTAGGGGGACAGCACGTCCGGCGGCACCAGGCGGAACGGGTAGTGGTGCGTGCGCGAGCGGATGGTGCCGATCACCTTGTCCGGCTCCGTGGTCGCGAAGATGAACTTGATGTGCGGCGGCGGCTCCTCGACGATCTTGAGCAGCGCGTTGAAGCCCTGGGGCGTCACCATGTGCGCCTCGTCCAGGATGAAGATCTTGTACCGGTCGCGGGCCGGGGCGAACGTGGCGCGCTCGCGCAGGTCGCGCGCGTCGTCGACGCCGTTGTGCGACGCGGCGTCGATCTCCACCACGTCGAGGGAGCCGGGGCCACCACGGGCCAGCTCGACGCACGAGGGGCACTCGCCGCACGGGGTGTCGATGGGCGACTCGGGGGTGTTCTTGGCGCAGTTGAGCGTGCGCGCCAGGATCCGGGCCGACGTCGTCTTGCCGCAGCCGCGTGGGCCGCTGAACAGATAGGCGTGGTTCACCCGTCCGCTGCGCAGGGCCTGCATGAGGGGGCCCGTGACGTGGTCCTGGCCGATCACCTCGGCGAACGTCTCGGGCCGGTAGCGGCGGTAGAGGGCGGTGCTCACCCCCGCAACGATAGACGCCACCACCGACACTGACGACGTGGCCGTCCAC
>NZ_JBHWZO010000148.1:0-15513 GCF_042728455.1 Promicromonospora sp. NPDC060204 | reverse complement strand
GATACTGCGACCTCCTTGATATACACTGCGTGTTTCGTCGGCAGCGTCTGATGTGTTTAAGAGACAGGCACACCACTGTGCCGACCTCGACGCCAACTGCCGACCTCGTGGGTCGATCTGCAAGACGGCATCACAGCCGCGGCGGGCCCGCCTCGACCCTGCGCAGCACGGCAGGCAGGGAGTACAGGTCCGGCGACTCGTACAGCCCGCGCTCGTCCCACCAGGTCGCCCCGGACTCGGCCAGCGGCCCGACGACGTCGGCAGCTGCCTCCGGCGTCGTCAGCCCGCCGACGACGACCTCGAACGGGGCAACCGTATCGACCGAGCCGACCGCATCGTTCGAGCCGACCGCGTCGACCATGCCGACGCCGGACAGGCCGCCCGCCGTGCGGTGCTCCGCCACGTACCCGGCCACCTCCCGGACCTCGCCGGACGTGGGCGGCACGCCGTGCCCGGAGGCGAACAGCGGCACGACGCCGTCCCACCGCGCCGCGCGGCGGAACGGCCGGCGCGCGGGCCAGAAGCCGCCCACCCACACCGGCGGCCGGGGCTGCTGCACCGTGGCCGGGAGGATCTCGACGTCGCGCACCCGGTAGTGCGGGCCCTCGTGGTCGACGCGCTCCCCCGCCCAGTACCGGGCGAGCAGGCCGAGGCCCTCGTCGAGCTTCTCGGCGAGCACCACGGGGTCGGTCTCGTCGCCGAAGCTGCCGAACTCGTCCTCGACAGGCCCGCCCAGGCCGGCGCCGAAGACGACGCGGCCGCCGCTGACGGCGTCCAGCGTCGCGACCTGCCGCGCGAGCTGCTCGGGGCGGCGCCGGGCCACGGGCGTGACCAGGGTGCCGAGCCGGATCGTCGAGGTCGCGAGCGCCGCCGCGGTGAGCAGCATCCACGGGTCGCCGAACGGCTGGCCGCGGCGGGCCTCCTTGCGGTGCACCACGTGGTCCCAGACGAACAGGCCGTCCCAGCCGGCGTCCTCGGCCGCGCGGGCCACGGTGGCGACGGCGCGGGCGTCGGCGAAGTCGCCGAAGTTGGGGACGTTCACGGAGAAGCGCATCAGGCCTCGCCCTCGGGGGCGGACCCGGCGGCGGGCACGTCGCTCAGGTCGCGCCACATGATCCGGAGGCCCACGTCGCCCCGCTCGGGGTGCCGGAACGCGCCGGGCGCGATGCCGAGGGTGACGAAGCCGAGAGTCTCGTACAGGTGGACGGCGGCGGTGTTGGTGTCGACCACCGCGTTGAACTGGATCGCGGCGAACCCCTCGCGGGCCGCCCACGCGATCATGTCCTCGACCAGGGCTCGGCCGGCGCCGGTGCCGCGCACGGCGCGGTCGACCATGATGCTGCCGGACGCGATGTGACTGCCCGGACCCGGCCGGTTGGGGTACATGTTCGCGGTGCCGACCACCACGCCGTCGCGCTCGGCGACGACGACGCGCCGCGGGGCCTCCAGCCACCCGGCGCGGGCGTCGGACTCGCCCATGGTGGGCTCGTAGGCGAACGTGTCGGCCGCGCGGACCACCTCGCGCACGATGGGCCAGATGGCGGCCCAGTCGTCGGCGCCCGCCTCGCGCACGGTGGTCAGGGGCCGGCCGGCGTCGGGCGGCGTCTCGACAGAAGGCTGCATGTGCTCACCCTGCCCCACGACCGGCCCGCCCCGCCACGACGATTCCGGGCAGGGGACGTCGTCACGGGCGGGGCCAGTGGCGGCCCGAGCGGTCCTCGATGACGCGGTTGTAGCGGCCCAGCAGCTCGCCGAACCGGGCCCGGTCCTCCTCGGACCAGTCGTGCAGCAGGTCGGCGAGGAGTGCCCGGCTGGCCGTGCGCTCCTCGCCCAGCAACCGGCTGCCCTCGGCGGAGAGGCGGAGCTTGCGCGCCTGCCCGCCGTCGGGGTCCTCGAAACGCTCCGCAAGACCCGAACGCCGCAGCGCGGCCGTCTGCCGGTTCAGGGTCGAGACGTCGAGGCCGGTGGCCTCGGCGAGCTCGGCGAGGCTGGCGGGACCACCGGCGTCGAGCAGGCTGAGCAGCGTGTACGCGCTCTGGTCGAGCAGCCCGCCCTTGCGCCGCGTGCGGCCGGCAGGGAGCGCGGCCAGGTGCCGGCCGAACAGCATGCCCTCGTACTCGATCTCGTCGATCGGTGACGTCATCGTCGTCTTCCTCCGGTCCCGCACGGACTCATCGTCTATGCATCATGCACAAGATATGGCATCCTGAGCGTGAACCCCAATGTGCATGATGCACAGCAATCTTTCGAGGAGACTCGTGACGACCACCGCGTCCCGCCCCGCACGACCGCCCGAGACCGGGACCACCTCCCCGGCGCTCCACCCCAACCGCATCGTCGCCATCCTCGCGATCGGCGGCATCGTCGTCGCGATGACCCAGACCCTCGTGGTCCCGATCGTCGCGACGCTGCCCACCATCTTCGACGCCCCGGCGTCGGACACGTCCTGGATCATCACGATCACGCTGCTCGTCGGCGCCATCTGCACCCCGGTCTCGGGGCGGCTGGGCGACCTGTACGGCAAGAAGAAGATGATCCTGGTCTCGCTCGTCCCGCTGGCCCTCGGGTCCGCGGTCTGCGCCGTGGCCACGACGGTCCCCGTCATGGTCACCGGCCGCGGCCTGCAGGGCCTGGCCACCGGGTTCATCCCGCTCGGCATCAGCATGCTGCACGACCTGCTGCCCAAGGAGCGCACCGCCGGAGCCATCTCCCTGATGAGCTCGTCGCTCGGCATCGGCGGCGCCCTCGGCCTGCCGTTCGCCGCCGCCGTCGCCGAGTTCGCGAGCTGGCGCATCCTGTTCTGGCTCATCGCCGTCTGCGCCGTCGTGGTCGGCGTCGTCGTCTGGCGCGCGATCCCCGCCCCCGCAGCGCCCGCCCGGGTGCGCACGCGGTTCGACTACGTGGGCGTGCTCGGCCTGGCCGCGGGTCTCGTGGCCCTGCTGCTGGCGGTCTCCAAGGGCGCCGAGTGGGGCTGGGCGAGCCCGCTCGTGCTCGGCCTGTTCGCCGGCTCCGTCGTCGTGCTCCTGGCCTGGGGCTGGTGGGAGCTGCGTACGCCCGGCGCGCTGGTCGATCTGCGCACCACCGCACGCCCCGCCGTGCTGCTCACCAACCTGGCCTCGATCATGATCGGCTTCGCCATGTACGCGCAGTCCCTGATCCTGCCCCAGCTCATGCAGGCGCCGGCCGCGACCGGGTTCGGGCTGGGCCAGTCGATGCTGCAGATGGGGCTGTGGATGGCGCCGTCGGGCATCGCGATGACCCTCATGTCGCCCGTGGGCGCGCAGATCACCCGGGCCCGCGGGCCCAAGACGACGCTCGTCCTGGGCGCCCTGGTCATGGCGCTCGGCTACGGACTGTCCACGCTGTTCATGGACACGCTCGTGGGCCTGTCGGTCACGGCGTTCGTCGCGGCGGCCGGCGTCGGCTTCGCCTACGGCGCGCTGCCCGCGATCATCCTGGGCTCCGTCCCCGCCTCCGAGAAGGCCGCCTCGAACGGCTTCAACGCGCTCATGCGCTCCATCGGCACCTCGGTGTCGGCCGCCGTCATCGGCGTGGTGCTGGCCCGGATGAGCACCACGTTCGGCGAGCACACCCTGCCCACCGAGGGCGGCTTCCGGGTCGCCCTGCTGCTGGGCTGCGGCATGGCCGTGGTGGCCGCCGCCATCGCGGCGACCGTCCCCGTCAAGGGGCTGCGCGAGGTGTCCGGCGGGCACTGAGCCGCAGGTCATGCTCCAGCGGTACGCCGGACGACGCCCCTCCCCCGCGGGCGCCGTCCGGCGTACGGTCGGAGCATGTGCCGAAACATCACCACGCTGCGCGGCCTCGAACCGGCCGCCACCGACGAGGAGATCACCGCCGCCGCACTGCAGTTCGTGCGCAAGGTCACGGGCGTGACCAAGGTGAGCGACGCCACCCGCGACCCGGTGGAACGGGCCACGGCGGAGATCGCGGACATCGTGACGCGCCTGCTCGACGAGCTCCCCGAGCGCCGTCAGCCGCCCAAGACCGTGCCGCCGCTGCGCCGGGCCGAGGTGCAGGCGCGGATCGCGCAGCGCATCAAGGAGCGTGAGGAGCACGAGCGGATGCACGAGCTGGGCGTCGCGCACTCGCACTGAGCGGCCCGCCCCGCTACAGTTGCGACGTGCTCGCACACCTCTCCTGTTGCTGTCACTGACCACCCCACCCGGTCCGTCAGTCCCCCGCGCGCGCCGCCGCGCGCGCAGAACAGGAAGAGAAACAGGTGCAGTACGCCAATTCTGTCGTTGACCTTGTCGGCAACACCCCCCTGGTCCGGCTCAGCCACGTGACCGAGGGCGTGACCAGCGCGACCGTGCTCGTCAAGCTCGAGTACCTCAATCCCGGCGGCTCGTCCAAGGACCGCATCGCGGGCCGGATCATCGACGCGGCCGAGCGCGAGGGCAAGCTGCTGCCGGGCGGCACCATCGTGGAGCCCACGTCGGGCAACACCGGCGTCGGCCTCGCCCTGGTGGCGCAGCAGCGCGGCTACCGCTGCGTCTTCGTGCTGCCCGACAAGGTGGGCGAGGACAAGCGCAACGTGCTGACCGCCTACGGCGCCGAGGTCGTCGTCACGCCGACGGCCGTGGCGCCCGACAGCCCCGAGTCGTACTACTCGGTGAGCGACCGGCTCGTGCGCGAGATCCCGGGCGCCTTCAAGCCCGACCAGTACTCCAACCCCAACGGCCCGCGCTCGCACTACGAGACGACCGGTCCGGAGATCTGGCGGGACACCGACGGCCGCGTCACGCACTTCGTCGCCGGCGTCGGCACGGGCGGCACCATCACCGGGACGGGCCGCTACCTGCGCGAGGTCTCGGGCGACACGGTGCGCATCGTCGGCGCCGACCCCGAGGGTTCGGTCTACTCGGGCGGCACCGGCCGCCCCTACCTGGTCGAGGGCGTCGGCGAGGACTTCTGGCCCACCGCCTACGACCCGAGCGTGCCGCACGAGATCATCGCGGTGAGCGACGCCGACTCGTTCGCGATGACCCGGCGCCTCGCCCGCGAGGAGGGCATCCTCGTGGGCGGGTCCAGCGGCATGGCCGTGGTCGCAGCCCTGCGGGCCGCGCGCGACCTGAGCGCCGACGACGTCGTGGTGGTGCTGCTGCCCGACGGCGGCCGCGGCTACCTCGGCAAGATCTTCAACGACACCTGGATGCGGTCCTACGGCTTCGCGCCGGCCATCGAGGACCACACCGTCGCGGACGTGCTGGCCGCCAAGGCCGACCGCACCCCGCCCCTGCTCTACGTGCACCAGACCGACACGGTGCGGGAGGCGATCGACCGCATGACCCGGTCCGGCGTCTCCCAGCTGCTCGTGCTCACCGCGGAACCCCCCGTGGTGCTCGGCGAGATCGCCGGCGCCGTGCACGAGGACGAGCTGCTCGACGGGGTGTTCGCCGGCAAGGCGAACCTCTCGGACGAGGTGGGCGGCCTGATCGGCCGGCCCCTGCAGCTCATCGGCGTCAACGAGCCGGTCGGGACGCTGCGCGCGGCCCTGGCCGACGAGACCGCACTGCTCGTGACCGACGGCGGCAAGGCCCTCGGCGTGGTCTCGCGCTCCGACCTGCTCGACTACCTCGCGGTCTGACCCGCACGCACCCTTCGAAAAGAGACCTGAGCTCCCATGACCGACGCCCGACCGAGCCGTTTCGACACGCTCGCCATCCACGCGGGACAGCACACCGACCCCACCACCGGCGACGCGATCCCCGCGATCCACGTCACCTCCACCTACGCCCAGGACGGCATCGGGGGGCTGCGCGGCGGGTACGAGTACTCGCGCGGCGGCAACCCCACGCGCACGGCCCTGGAGGAGCAGCTCGCGGCGATCGAGGGCGGCGCCCACGGCATCTCGTTCGCCTCCGGCCTCGCCGCCGAGGACGCGCTCCTGCGCGCCGTCGTCGCCCCCGGGGACCACGTGCTCGTGCCGAACGACGTGTACGGCGGCACGCACCGCCTGATCCGCACCGTGCACGGCAAGGCCGGCGTGGCGCACACGACCGTGGACACCGCCGACCTCGACGCCGTGCGCGCCGCCGTCCGGCCGGAGTCCAAGGTGCTGTGGGTGGAGACGCCGTCGAACCCGCTGATGAAGATCAGCGACATCCCTGCGCTGGCCGAGCTCGCGCACGAGCACGGCCTGCTGCTGGTGGTCGACAACACGTTCGCCTCCCCCGCCCTGCAGCGCCCCCTCGACCTGGGCGCCGACGTCGTGGTGCACTCCACGACCAAGTACCTCGGCGGGCACTCCGACGTCGTCGGCGGCGCCGTCGTCGTCAAGGAGGGGGCGGACGAGCTCGCGGAGCAGGTGCGCTACGTGCAGTTCGCCGCCGGCGCCGTCTCCAGCCCGTTCGACGCGTTCCTCACCACGCGCGGCATCAAGACGCTGTCCGTGCGCATGCAGCGGCACTCCGAGACGGCGCAGACGCTCGCCGAGCGCCTGGTGCACCACCCCGCCGTCGCGCGCGTACTGTACCCGGGCCTGCCCGACCACCCGGGCCACAAGATCGCCGCCCACCAGATGTCGCGGTTCGGCGGCATGATCTCGCTGGAGCTTGCCGGCGGCGAGCAGGCGGCGCGCACGTTCGCCGAGTCGACCAAGGTGTTCCTGCTGGCCGAGTCGCTCGGCGGCGTCGAGTCGCTGGTCAACTACCCGAGCGAGATGACCCACGCGTCGGTGCGGGGCACGGAGGCCGAGGTCTCGCCGTCGATCGTCCGCCTGTCGGTGGGCCTGGAGGACGTGACGGACCTCCTGGACGACGTCCTGCAGGCCCTGGACCACATCTGACCCACCCCTCTTCGTTGAGTGCTGGCTATCTGCGGTCCGGAGGCCTTCCGGGCCGCAGATAGCCAGCACTCAACGGCGTTCGGGGGCGCTTAGGGTTGGGGCGTGACCGAACATGCTCCCGTGAGCGCCGTGATGCACCGCGCCAAGGCGGACGCCCGCGCCTCCCACACCACCGTGGGACAGGTGCGGCACCTGCCGGGCGACCGCGAGGAGATCGACTGCGCCTGCGGCATGACGCTGACCAACGGGCCGCAGTGGTCGCTCGACGAGCACATCCGGCTGCACCGCGCCGAGGCGCGCTACCTGGCGCTGAGCGAGGTGGCGCCCGCGGGCATGCCGCGGCTCATCCCGGTGGATCCGGCACGACTGCCCCGCTGACGCGGCGGCCCCTCGGCGGGGCCGCCGGGCGCCGTCAGAGCTCGTCGGGGTCGTCCCAGGACACGCCGCTCGAGGAACCCGAGATCGGGTCCAGCTCGCAGCCGGCGAGGTTGCGCGGGGCCTTGGAGACGTCACCGCCGCCGAGCAGGCCGCGACGGGTGGCGACGCGGCGGGCGACCGGCGGCGCGATGTGGGCGTAGGAGGCGTTCGACTCGTCGATGAGGTCGGTCGGGACCGAATCGGCCGAGTCACTGGTGGGCTGGGGTTCCCCCGTGATCATGTGGCCATTCTCGCAGGAACTGCGAGTTCCTCGCATCCGCTTGGCACAGTATTTCGAATCCACGCCAAGCCTCCACGACCACGGCACGCCCACCACGAGATCTCCCCCCACGTACCCCCGCGGGGTGTGATGATCGTGCGATGCAGACGTGGCCTGGTCGCCCCTACCCCCTCGGGGCGACCTTCGACGGTACGGGGACGAACTTCGCGCTCTACTCGTCCGTCGCACAACGGGTGGAGCTGTGCCTCCTGGCCGACGACGACACCGAGACGCGCGTCGAGGTCACCGAGACGGACGCGCACGTGTGGCACGTGTACCTGCCCGGCGTCGGCCCCGGGACGCGCTACGGGTACCGGGTGCACGGGCCGTACGACCCGGCGTCGGGCCACCGCTGCAACCCGGCCAAGCTCCTGCTGGACCCGTACGCGAAGGCCGTGGACGGCGACCTCGACGGCGACCCGTCCCTGTTCTCGTACGCGTTCACGGACGTGGAGCAGGCCACCACGGGCACCACGCCGGACGCCGCCGACTCCCTGGGCCACACGATGGTCTCCGTCGTGGTCAACCCGTTCTTCGACTGGGGCCACGACCGCCCGCCGGCCACGCCGTACCACGAGACGGTGATCTACGAGGCGCACGTCAAGGGCCTGACGATGCGCCACCCCGACGTCCCCGACGAGCTGCGCGGCACCTACGCCGGGCTCGCCCACCCCGCGGTGATCGAGCACCTGCGCGACCTGGGCGTCACGGCGATCGAGCTCATGCCCGTGCACCAGTTCGTCACCGACCCGTCGCTGGCCGCCAAGGGCCTGACGAACTACTGGGGCTACAACACGATCGGGTTCTTCGCCCCGCACAACGGCTACGCCGGCTACGGCAGCCGCGGCCAGCAGGTCATGGAGTTCAAGGCCATGGTCAAGGCGATGCACGAGGCGGGCATCGAGGTGCTGCTCGACGTCGTCTACAACCACACCGCCGAGGGCAACCACCTGGGCCCCACCCTGGGCTTCCGCGGCATCGACAACGCCGCCTACTACCGCCTGGTCGACGGCGACGACGCGCACTACTTCGACACGACCGGCACCGGCAACTCGCTGCTCATGCGCTCCCCAGCCGTGCTGCAGCTCATCATGGACTCGCTGCGGTACTGGGTCGAGGAGATGCACGTCGACGGGTTCCGCTTCGACCTGGCGGCCACGCTGGCCCGCCAGTTCCACGAGGTCGACCGGCTGAGCGCCTTCTTCGACATCGTGCACCAGGACCCCGTGATCTCCCAGGTCAAGCTGATCGCCGAGCCGTGGGACCTGGGCGACGGCGGCTACCAGGTGGGCGGGTTCCCGCCGCTGTGGACCGAGTGGAACGGTCGCTACCGCGACACGGTGCGCGACTTCTGGCGCGGCGAGCCGGCCACCCTGCCGGAGTTCGCCTCCCGCCTGACCGGGTCCAGCGACCTGTACGAGCACAGCGGCCGCCTGCCGAGCGCGTCCATCAACTTCGTGACCGCGCACGACGGCTTCACGCTCGCCGACCTCACGGCGTACAACGAGAAGCACAACGACGCCAACGGCGAGGACAACAAGGACGGCGAGAACCACAACCGGTCCTGGAACTGCGGCGTCGAGGGGCCGACGGACGACCCGGAGATCAAGGAGCTGCGCGCCCGGCAGCGCCGCAACCTGCTCGTCACGCTCATGCTGAGCCAGGGCGTGCCGATGATCGCCCACGGCGACGAGCTCGGCCGCACCCAGCAGGGCAACAACAACGCCTACTGCCAGGACAACGAGCTCACCTGGGTGGACTGGGGAGGCGCCGACGGGCTGGACGCGGAGCACGCCGCACTTCTGGACTTCGCCCGGCAGGCCGTCCGGCTGCGCCGCGACCACCCGATCCTGCACCGCCGCCGGTTCTTCGACGGGAAGGTGTCGCCGAACGCCGCGGGCGGGCCCGCGGACATCGAGTGGCTCGACCTGACGGGCGCCCGGATGGACGACACCGACTGGCAGCAGGCCTACGCCCGGACCGTGGCCGTCTTCCTCAACGGCGACGCGATCACGGAGACGGGACGCCGCGGCGAGGCGGTGGTCGACGACTCCTTCCTGCTGCTGCTCAACGCCCATTTCGAGGCGCTGGACTTCACGCTGCCGCCCGCCGGCTACGGCGCGTCGTGGACCGTGGTCCTGGACACCGACGGCAGCGCCGAGCCCGGGACGGTGCTCGGAGCGGGCACCGGTCTGTCCGTGACGGGCCGAAGCGTGGTCGTACTGACTCGCCCATCCGGAACACCGGGCTAGGCTGTCGGCCGTGACCGGACCGAGGAGTGGAACCGGAGGCAGCACACCACCGCCCCGCCCGGGCCCTGACATGCCCGTTCCCGGGCCCAGACCGGTGGTGTGGGCCCCGCGCGCCCGCATCATCGAGGTGCTCGTGCCGTACGACCCGTACGAGGAGCCGGAGCACATGCCACTGCGCCTCGTGGGCGCCGGCGAGCCCGGGTACTGGGGCGCCGACAGCGTGCTCGGGCACGGCACCGACTACGGCTACTCCGTGGACGGCGGCCCGCTGCTGCCCGACCCGCGCAGCGTGTGGCTGCCGCAGGGCATCCACGGACCCACCCGCGTCTTCGACCCGGCCTTCGAGTGGACCGACGGCACCTGGTCCCCGCCGGACCTCTCCACGAGCGTGCTCATGCACGTCGACGTCGAGACCTTCACCCCCGCGGGCACGCTGGACGCCGCCGCGGAGCTGCTGCCCACGATCGCCGGCCTCGGGGTGCACGGCGTCGAGCTGGCGCCGGTCGCGGCGTTCGACCCCGCGCTCGGCCCCGCCCGCGGCGTACGCCTGTACTCCGTGCACGAGCCGTACGGCGGCCCGCGGGCGCTGCAGCGCTTCGTCGACGCCGCCCACGCCGCCGGCCTCGCCGTCGTGCTGGACATCCCCTACCGCTGGGCCGTGGCCGACGAGCTCGGCCTGGAGGCGTACGGCCCCTACCTGACGGGCGGCGGCGGCCGCCCGCGCGTGGCCCGGACCGAGGTCGGCGACGCGGGCGAGTACGCCCTGCAGGCCATGCGCCCCCGGACCGGCCAGGTGCCCCTGGACCGGCCGCGGACCGGCCCCATCCAGCTCCGCACCGGCCAGGTGCCCACGATCGGCACGCGGGCCGGCAAGGTGCCGTCCTCACCCACCGTGCGGACCGACTACGTGGGCGACCGCATCAACCTCGACGGCAGCGGCAGCCGCGGCCCCCGGGACTTCCTCGTGGACGACGCGCGGCACTGGCTGCGCGAGTACCACGTGGACGGCCTGGTGCTCGACGTCGACGCGCTCGTGGACCGCTCCCCCACGCCGTTCCTCGGCGAGCTGGCCGACTACGTCGTCGGCCTGGGCGAGCAGCTCGAGCGCCGGTTCAGCCTGCTGGTGGACGGGCCGGGCCGGAGCGACCGGCTCACCACGATCCTGCTGCGCATCCTGTCCGGGCCGGGGAAGACCGAGGACATCCAGGCGCTGCAGATGCTCGCCGACCTGGTGCACCCGTCGGTGCGCCGGGCCACGCGCCAGAACGGCGGGCGGCGCAGCCGGGTCCGCTCCGGCGCCAGCGTGGTCGAGGACATCACGCGGCTGCCCGCCGCGCAGCTCACGGTGCCGTGGGCAGGCGAGGAGAGCCCCGCCACGGCGCTGCTGGGCGTGGACGACGTCGACATCCGGGCCAGCGTGCTCGCCACGGTGATCCTCGCGGGCAACCCGCTGGTGCTCGACACGGTCCACGTGCCCGTGGTGCCGCGCAACGCCGGCGAGCAGCGGCTCTCGAGCTGGGCGCACGACCTGATCGCGATCCGCCTCGCCATCACCGACGAGCTGGACCTCCCCCTGGAGATCCGGTCGACGGCGGACCGCTCGGTGATCGCGGTGCTGCGGGGCAGCCTGGCGTTCGTGCTCAACACGGGGCACGGCCTGGCCGCGCTGCGGCTCGGGAGCCTCCTGCGACCCGCCGAGGGCGCCAGCCGGGCCCCGCTGCCCGGGGCGTTCCGGCTGGCCGCCGCGTGGGAGCCGGGGGCGACCCGCCTGGTGGGGGACACCCTCACGGTCCCGCCCCGGATGACGGCCGTGCTGCGCGCGGAGGCCTGACCTGGGAACCTGGGTTCGGGGACCGGCGCCGACCGGTCGCGCGAAGGAGGCGTCCGATGGCGAAGAAGCCGGGAAAGTCCACGGGGAAGAGCGCAGGGAAGAAGGCGGGCGAGCGCGCCGGCAAGGGCGGCGCGACGAAGAGCGCCGGCAAGAGCGCCGACAAGGGTGGCGCGGGCAAGGCCGCTGAGAAGAGCGCGAAGAAGTCCGCACCGCCGCGGGAGCCGGGCGACCTGTGGGAGACCCCGGTCGAGGAGTCCCTGCGGTGGGTGCGCGGTACCGACCTGAGCGCCCTGGACCAGGCGGCCACCCCCGGCTGGGCCGGGAGCCGGGCCGACGGCGAGAAGCTCATGGCCACCCGCGGCGAGGAGCTCGCCGACCTGCAGGAACGCCTCTTCGCGCACGGCCGCACCGGCGGTGACCGGTCCGTGCTGCTCGTGCTGCAGGGCATCGACACCTCGGGCAAGGGCGGCATCGTGCGGCACGTGGTGGGCATGGTGGACCCGCAGGGCGTGATGCACCGCGGGTTCGGCGTGCCGACCGAGGAGGAGCGCCAGCACGACTACCTGTGGCGCATCCGCAACGCCCTGCCCCGCCCCGGCTACCTCGGGGTGTTCGACCGGTCGCACCACGAGCAGGTCCTGGTGGTCCGGGTGGACCGGCTGGAGCCGGTCCGGGTCTGGCGCAAGCACTTCGCCGAGCTGAACCAGTTCGAGGCCGAGGTCGCGGCGTCGGGCACGGCGATCGTGAAGGTGACGCTCGTCGTCTCGCCCGACGAGCAGAAGAAGCGCCTGGCCAAGCGGCTGGAGCGCCCGGACAAGCACTGGAAGTACAACCCGAGCGACATCGACGTGCGGCTCAAGCTCCCGCAGTACCTGGCGGCCTACCAGGAGATGCTGGACCGCACCTCCACGAAGGACGCGCCCTGGTACGTGGTGCCGGCGGACCGCAAGTGGTACGCCCGCCTGGCGGTCACGGAGCTGCTGACCGACGCCCTGCGGTCGCTGGACCTGGGCTGGCCGCCCGCCGACTTCGACGTGGCGGCGGAGAAGGCGCGGCTCGCGGAGACCTGAGCCGGGCGGTTCAGTTCCGGCTCGCCTCGTCCTGCGTGACGAGGCGGCGTCCTTCCTCGGCCAGCGCGCCCAGCCGGGACAGCGCCCGGAAGTACTTCTTGCGGTACCCGCCGGCGAGCATCTCGTCGGTGAACAGGCCGCGCGTGTCCCCCGCGCCGGCCAGCAGCACGGGCACGTCGCGGTCGTAGAGGCGGTCCACGAGCACCACGAGGCGCAGCGCGACGGCCTGCGCCGTCACCGGGTGCACGCCCGTCAGCGCCACCACGGAGACGCCGTCGAGCAGCGCGCCGTAGCGGCTGGGGTGCACGGTGGCGAGGTGCTCCAGCAGGTCGTCGAACGCGTCGAGCGTGGCGCCCGGGCGGGCGGCGGCCGCCGTCACCTCGTCGACGGTCAGCGGCTCGGGGTCGGTGACGACGTCGCGGTGGCGGTAGTCCTCGCCGTCGACCCGCAGCGTCTCGAACCGGTCGCTCAGCGCCTTGATCTCCCGCTGGAAGTCCTGGGCGGCGAACCGGCCCTCGCCGAGCGCGCCGGGCAGCGTGTTCGACGTCGCGGCGAGCGCGACGCCGCGGTCCGCGAGCTCGCGCATGAGGCGCGACATGAGGGTCGTGTCGCCGGCGTCGTCCAGCTCGAACTCGTCGATGCAGACCAGCTTCTTCGCGGCCAGCGCCTCGACGGTCGGGAGGAACCCGAGGGCCCCCACGAGGTTCGTGTACTCGACGAACGTGCCGTACGCCGCAGCATTCGATCCAAGGGCCGGGCCGAGCGCCTCGCCGACGGCGTGGGCCAGCGAGGTGAGCAGGTGCGTCTTGCCGACGCCGAAGCCGCCGTCGAGGTAGACCGCGGGGGCCGGCTGGCGGCGGGCGAACAGGCGCCGGGGGGCGGTGATCTGCTGGGCGATCTCCTGCAGCCGGGTCAGCGCGCGGCCCTGGCTGGGGTGCGCCGGGTTGGCGCGGTAGGTCGCGAACCGCGCCGCGGCGAAGTGCCGGGGCGGTACGAGGTCCGTGACGAGCCGGTCGACGGGGACCTGCGGCCGGACGGCGCTGAGGGCCTGGGTGGTCCGGACGGTCTGGGTCTCGGTGGCGGGGGCTGTCACGAAGCAGAAGATTACCGGCGGCTCAGGTCACCAGGCGTGCCACGAGAGCAACGTCACACGTGGACGACGGCGGGTGCGCCGGGCTGGTCGAGCACCTCGCCGAGGGCGTGGACCACCTGGGCGGCGGTCCGCGTCTGGGCCGGGTCCACGTTGCGGTCGTCGCCCGCGACGGCGTGGTCGATGACGAGCTCGTGGAACCGCACGGCACCGGAGCCGGCCTCCGCGGCCTCCAGGCGCAGCACCTGGACCAGCATCGCGAGCCCGGCCCCGGTCACGCAGATCGCGCCGGACCCGGCCATGGCCTCGCGGGACGCGGAGCCGTTGATCACGACGTACGGGTCGCCGGGCTCCAGCAGCGGCGAGAGCGCGCGGGCGGCGTCGAGGTGGGCGGTGAGGTGGGAGGCCAGCGTCGCGGTCCACCGGTCCGGGTCGTCGTCCAGCAGGGCGGCGCCCTTGTGCCAGCCGCCGATCGACGCCACGACGGCCCCGGGCAGCGGGGCGCCCGCGCGGTCGCAGGCGGCGCGGACGGCGTCGGGCAGGTCGGCGACGGTCTCGTACCGGACGGGGATGACGGTGTCGCCGGCGTCGGGCAGGGGGCGACGGGCCGCGGCGAGCACCGCGCGCCCGTCGGCAGCCAGGCCGCGGACGACCCGGCTGCCGACGTAGCCGCTGGCCCCGACCACGAGGACGGGGCGGGATCCGGTCATGCCGCTCAGACTAGGTCAGAGCGCGACCGGCTGCGGCACGGCCCTCGGGTCCGGCCCGAACCGGTTGGGTCCGGGCTCACCCGGCAGGGCGAGCAGCACGACGATGATGATCCCGCCGAAGAACGGGACGAGGCACAGCAGGTAGAACCAGCCGGACTTCCCGGTGTCGTGCAGGCGCCGCACGCCCGCCGCGAGGAGCGGCACGAACGTGGCGAGCACGACGATCCCCAGCAGCGCCGAGCCGATCGACCCGAGCACCCCCGGCTCCTGCGTGACCGGGTCCATCGTGACCAGGGCCGGGATCAGGAGCACCACGAAGATCACGGTGTTCACGATCGCCAGCGCGAGGTAGAAGAACCAGTACTCGGAGGCCCGGGCGCGGCCGGTGAAGTCGCCGTACCTGCGCAGGCAGGTCCGGACGGATTCGACGATCGACACGTGGGTCAGACCGCGGCGGCCTGGTCGACGGCCTTCGGGTCGGGACCGAACTGGTTCGGGCCCGGGGTGCCGGCGGAGGCGCCCCACACGATCAGCAGGATGAAGTTGACGAACGGGATGAGCAGCAGGAACGCCAGGGCGCCCGACTTGCCGGTGTCGTGCAGGCGGCGGACGATCACGGCGAGCGTCGGCAGGAGCAGCCCGAGCCCGACCAGCGCGACGACGACGTAGCCGGTCGTCAGGGAGCCGGGCATGGCCGGCACGGTGGTGCTGCCCGCGTTGGCGGCCTCGATGACGGCCGTCCCGTACGCGGTGAGGCCCGGCACGATCAGGGCCAGGTAGAGCACCGTCAGGACGATCACGAAGGCCAGGTAGTACCACCAGAACTCGGAGCGCCGGGCACGGCCGCTGAACGTGGCGTACTTCGACAGCACGGTCCGGATGGACTCGATGAACGACATCAGGAGGAAGCCTCTCTCACGATTTATGCTGGAAACCTCCAGCAAGTGCGCACATAGTGTCCCGATCAGTCAATAAGTACGCAAGGCTTAAATCTGGGCAGAAGTACCCATGGGTGAGAAAAGCTCCTGAACGTGTCAGACGCTCAGGCCCCGGAG
>NZ_JBHWZO010000147.1:0-15594 GCF_042728455.1 Promicromonospora sp. NPDC060204 | reverse complement strand
TCGATGGACCGATCTCAACGCAACCGACCGATCTCGACGATCGGCCTGGGCAGCTCCCTGGGGCGCGCCTCGGGCATAAGGGATGGATAGGTACTTTCCACACAGCGTCGTCCCACCCGTTCTGGTGGTGGGGCGGCGTCAATACGCTCCCAGGCACACGAGGTTCCCCAGGCCTGATGAGGAGCACATCACCATGTCACGATCCCTGAGAACGTCACGTTCCCTGATAGCGCTGTCAGCAGCGGTGCTGATGGTCGGCACGGCGCTGACCGGCGCGAGCACGGCGGGCGCCGCCCCGGCGGCGCAGGTCGCCCGGAGCGCGGTGAACGGTCAGAGCACGACGGACGTCCGGGGCACCGACGCCCCCGACGCCCTGCCCGAGGGCCAGGTCGGCGCGATGGAGCGCGACCTCGGCCTGACCAGGGCCGAGATCCCCGGCCGCCTGGCCCGCGACGCCGACGCCGCGATCGTCGAGGCGCACCTGACCGCGGCGCTCGGCGACCGGTACGCGGGCACCTGGCTGCCGGACGGCGCCGACGCCCCGCGCGTCGCCGTCACCAGCGCGGCGGCAGCCAAGGTGGCCGAGCGTGCGGGCGCCGACGCCGTCGTCGTCGAACACAGCCTGGGCGAGCTGACCGGGTGGAAGGAGGCCCTCGACGACGTGGGCGCCCCCACCTCCGTGCACGCCTGGTACGCCGACCCGGCCACGAACGAGGTGGTGATCGAGGCCGCCGACGTCGCGGCGGCGAAGGCGATGATCGCCGCGTCCGACGTGCCGGCCGGCGTCGTGCGCGTGGAGAAGTCGAAGGTCGCGCCGCAGACCGCGCGCGACATCCGGGGCGGCGACGAGTTCCACAAGCCGCTCGGCAACGGGTACGTGACACTGTGCTCGATCGGCTTCGCGGTCTCCGGCGGGTTCGTGACGGCCGGGCACTGCGGCTCGGCCGGCGACCCGGTCAACGCCCCCGACGGCGCCGCGCTCGGCACGTACCGCGGCTCCACCTTCCCGGGCCACGACTGGGCCTGGGTGGGGACCAACGGCAACTGGACGCCCACCCCGGCGGTGAACAACTACGCGGGCGGTACGACGGCGGTCGCGGGCTCCGCGGAGCAGGGCATCGGCGCGGCCGTGTGCCGGTCGGGCCGCACCACGGGCTGGCGTTGCGGCGTCATCCAGGAGAAGAACGTCACCATCAACTACGGCTCCGGCGACATCCCCGGCATGGCGACCGGCTCGGCGTGTGCCGAGGGCGGCGACTCGGGCGGCTCGGTGCTCTCGGGCAACCAGGCGCAGGGCGTCACATCGGGCCGGATCGGCGACTGCTCCACGAACGGCCGGTTCATCTACCAGCCGGTCAACCCGATCCTGAGCGCGTACGGGCTGCAGCTCACCACCACCGGCGGCGGGGGCGGGGGCCGGCCGCTCGTCGGCCTGGCGGGCAAGTGCATCGACGTCCCGAACTCCGAGTTCACCGACGGCAAGCGCCTGCAGCTGTGGACCTGCAACGGCACGGGCGCTCAGAACTGGACGTTCCAGGCCGACGGGACGCTGCGGGCCGGCGGCCTGTGCATGGACGTGGCCGGGGCCAACACCGGTGACGGCACCGCCGTGCAGCTCGCCAACTGCAGCGGCAACCCGGCCCAGCAGTTCACGCTGAGCGGGGCGGGGGACCTGGTCTCGATCCTCGCGAACAAGTGCGTGGACGTCCCGAACAGCAACAGCGCGAACGGCACGCAGCTCCAGATCTGGACCTGCAACGGAACGTCGGCCCAGAAGTGGCGGGTCGGCTAACCCCCAAGAACCCGTTGAGTGCTGGGTATTTGCGCCTCAGATGCAGCTGACGCGACAAATACCCAGCACTCAACGATCGGGGTCAGAGGGTGGCGCGGACCGTTCGAGCCGCCGTCACCAGGTTGGCGAGGGACTCCTTGGTCTCCGCGTAGGCGCGGGTCTTCAGGCCACAGTCCGGGTTGACCCAGACCAGCCGCGGGTCGATCGACTTGGCCGCGAGCTCGACCAGGTCGGTCACCTCCTGCACCGACGGCACGCGCGGGCTGTGGATGTCGTAGACACCCGGTCCGATGCCGCGGCCGTACCCGGCGTCGGCCAGCTCGGGCACGATCTCCATGCGGGACCGGGCCGCCTCCACGGACGTGACGTCGGCGTCCAGGCCGTCGATCGCGCCGATGACCTGCCCGAACTCCGAGTAGCACAGGTGCGTGTGCACCTGCGTGGCGATGTCCGCCCCGGCGGTCGAGAGCCGGAACGAGCGCACCGACCAGTCGAGGTAGCCCGGGTGCGCCGAGCGGCGCAGCGGCAGCAGCTCGCGCAGCGCCGGCTCGTCCACCTGCACGACGCCGATGCCCGCCGCCTCCAGGTCCGTCACCTCGTCGCGCAGCGCCAGGGCGACCTGGTCGGCGGTGTCGCCCAGCGGCAGGTCGTCGCGCACGAACGACCAGGCCAGGATCGTGACCGGGCCCGTGAGCATGCCCTTGACCGGCTTGTCGGTCAAGGACGCCGCGTACGCCGTCCACTCGACCGTCAGCGGCGCGGGCCGCGACACGTCGCCCCACAGGATGGGCGGCCGCACACAGCGCGAGCCGTACGACTGGACCCAGCCGTTGACCGTCGTCGCGAAGCCGTCGAGCTGCTCGGCGAAGTACTGCACCATGTCGTTGCGCTCGGGCTCGCCGTGCACCAGTACGTCCAGGCCCAGCTCCTCCTGGAGCGCGACCGTGCTCGCGATCTCGGCGCGCATGGCGGCCGTGTAGTCGGCGTCGGACAGCTCGCCCCGCACCCACGCGGCGCGCGTGCTGCGGATCTCCGAGGTCTGCGGGAACGACCCGATGGTCGTGGTCGGCAGCGGCGGCAGGTTGAGCCGCGCCTGCTGCGCGGCCGCCCGCTCCGCGTACGGCGCGCGCTCGACGTCGGCCGCGGTCAGCGCGGCGGTCCGCTCGCGCACCGCGGGGACGACGACGCCGGGCGCCGCGGCGCGGGAGCTCACCGCCGCGGTCGACTCGGCGAGCTGGTCGGCGACCGCCGCTCGGCCCTCGGTCAGCGCGGTGGCCAGCGTGACGACCTCCGCGACCTTCTGGTCCGCGAACGCGAGCCACGACTTCAGGTCGGCGTCGAGGCGGGGCTCGTCGGCGACGTCGTGCGGCACGTGCAGCAGCGACGTCGAGGTGCCGACGGCTACAGTCCCGGCGCCGACGCCCGTGCCCGGGGCCGCCAGGCCCTCCAGGACGGTCAGGCGGGCGTCGAGGTCGGCGCGCCAGATGTTGTGGCCGTCGATCGCGCCCGCGACCAGGGTCTTGGACTCCAGGCCGGGGACCGGTCCGGTCGGCGCGGCACCGCGCACCAGGTCGATCGCGATCGCCTCGACGTCGGTGCCGGCCAGCAGGGCGAGCCCGTCGCCGGCCTCGCTGCGCAGGTCGCCGTACGGGGCGGTGACCAGGATCGCGGGGCGCTCGGCGGCGGCGCCGTCGGCCCCGGACGCGGCGGGGGAGAGCTCGGTCGCCAGCGTGGCGTAGGCCCGGCGGACGGCGTCGGCGACCTCGTCGAAGGGGACGTCCAGCAGGTCCGTGACCAGGGCGGGTTCGTCGAGCTGCACCCAGGGCGCACCTGCGGCGGCGAGCGCGCGCAGCAGGTCGGCGTAGGCGGCGACGACGTCGTCGAGCCGGTCCAGGGGGCGGAAGCCCTCGGGGGCGTCGCCCACTGCCTTGCTCAGGAGCAGGAACGTCACCGGGCCCACGAACGCGGGGCGCGTCACGACGGCCTGGCCGCCGTCGGCCGGCTGCGCCAGCTCGGTGAACTCGCGCACGGCGCGGTCGTCGACGAACCCGATCGGGGTGTCCGGACCGATCTCCGGGACCAGGTAGTGGTAGTTCGTGTCGAACCACTTGGTCATCTCGAGCGGCGCGTTGTCGCCCTCGCCGCGGGCCACCGTGAAGTAGGCCGAGAGGGGCAGGCGCCCCCCGTCCGTGGTGAGCCCGGCGAAGCGGTCGGGCACGGCGCCCAGCAGGGCGACGGCGTCGAGCACCTGGTCGTAGTACGAGAACGAGCCGGGGACGGCAGCGTTGCCGGCGTCCAGGCCCAGGTCGACGAGGCGGCGGGCGGTGGTCTGCCGCAGGTCGCGGGCGGTCGCCTCCAGCTCGTCTGCGGTGGTGCGGCCGGCCCAGAAGGACTCGACGGCGCGCTTGAGCTCGCGCCTCCGGCCGATGCGCGGGTAGCCCAGGATCGTGGCGGTGGGAAGGTGCGGGTTCGTGACTGCCATGCGTATCAGCTCCATCGGACCTGGCGTTAGCACCTTGCCCCGAGATTGGCGCCTCGGAGGTAGGTTGCTGCGGTGTCGTGGAGCCAGGACTCTCGACCGCTCTGGATGATGAGACTTGATCGTAGGCATGCCCGGGATGTGGTCGGCAAACCGTCCACGCCTCGGACAAATCGGGGTCATAAGTTTGGTGATGGATCCGGCTGACCGTTTCGGCATCCGGTGATGGATTCTGACGTTCCCCGAGGACCGCACCCAGCGGGCAGCTCCCCGAACAGATCGGAACCACACCATGTCGAAGATCCTGATGGTCGTCTCTGCCGCGAACAGCCTGCGCCTGGCCGACGGCACCGAGCACCCCACCGGCTACTGGGCCGAGGAGGTCGCCGCCTCCCACCGGGTCCTCACCGCGGCCGGCGCCCAGGTCGACGTCGCGACGCCGGGCGGCGTCGCGCCCACGGTCGACGCGGTCAGCCTCGACGAGCGCGGCGGGGTGCCCGCCGCCGACGCCGCGGAGTTCCGCGCCTACCTCGACGGCATCGCCGGCCAGCTCGCCCACCCGCTCACGCTGGCCGACGTGCGCGGCGACGACTACGACGCGATCTACGTCCCGGGCGGTCACGCCCCCATGGCGGACCTCGCGCACGACGCCGACCTCGGCCGCCTGCTGCTCGCGGCGAACGACCGGGGGACGACCGTGGGCGCGCTGTGCCACGGCGTCGCCGCGCTGCTCAGCGCCCAGGAGCCGGACGGCACCTTCACCTACGCGGGCCGGGCGCTCACCTCGTTCACGGACGAGGAGGAGCGCCAGGGCGGCCTCGGCGACGCCGCGCCCTACCTCGTCGAGTCACGGCTGCGCGAGCGCGGCGCCGTCGTCCAGGTCGGCGCACCCTGGAGCAGCACCGTGGTCCAGGACGGCAACCTGATCACCGGGCAGAACCCGCAGTCCAGCGCGGCCGCCGCGGAGGCGGTGCTCAAGGCGCTCGCCGCGCGCTGAGCCCGGCTAGCCTGTGGGCAGGACGACGACGGAGGGGGTGCCGGTGCCGGGTCTCGACCTCCTCGCCACGTTCCTGGAGGTCTACCGCACGGGGTCGCTGTCGGCGGCGGCCGAGCGGCTGGGCGTGAGCCAGCCCGCCGTCACCGGGCAGCTCGCCCGCCTGGAGGAACAGCTCGGGACTCGCCTGTTCGTGCGGTCGCGCCGGGGCGCCGAGCCCACGGAGCGCGCCGTGGCGCTGGCCGCCGAGGTGGGGCTCCACGTGGACGGGCTCCGGACGGCGCTCGGTCCCCGCGACGTCGAGCCGGCGGTGCGGGGGCTCGTCCGGATCGGCGGGGCGGCCGAGCTGATGACGGTGCGTGTGCTGCCCGCGCTCGTGCCGCTCGTCGCGCAGGGCCTCCAGCTCCGTACGGCGCTCGGGCTCGGCGACGAGCTGCTGGCCGCGCTGGCGGCCGGCCACCTCGACCTGGTCGTGTCCTCGGTGCGCCCGCGGCAGGACGCTGTGGCGGCGACGCCGCTGGTCGACGAGGAGTTCCTGCTCGTCGGGCCTCCGGCGCTGGCCCACACCGTGGACGCGGGGCGTCTGGCAGCCGACCCCGTGGCCGCCCTGGCGCACCTGCCGCTGGTCGCCTACGCGGAGGACCTGCCGATCGTGCGCCGGTACTGGCGCAGCGAGTTCGGCCGGCGGCCGCCCAACACGACGGCGCTGGTGGTGCCCGACCTGCGCGCCGTGCTCGCCGCCGTCACCGGCGGTGCGGGCGTGTCCGTGCTGCCGCAGTACCTGGTCGCGCCCGCGCTGGACGCCGGGCAGGTGGTCGAGCTCCACCACCCCGAGGCGCCCCCGTTGAACACGCTGTATCTCGCGGGACGCCGCGGCGTCCCGCACGGGCCGGCGGTCGCCGCCGTCCAGGCGCGGCTGACCGAGGCCGCCGCGGAGTGGGGGAGTCTCTAGCGGGTCATGTCGCCGGGCCGGTCACGCCTCGGCGCACTCGTCGCTCTCCACCGGACCCGAGAGGCCGACGAGCGGCGGGTAGGCCGAGACCCGGAGCTCCCAGCCGGCCGGGTCGGTCGCCGTCACGTAGGAGTCGCCCCCGTGCTCGGCGTGGGTCACGTCCGACAGCGGGTCGAAGCCGTGCTCCTGGAGCACCGGGTCGAGCCCGGCGGCCAGGTCGGCGAGGCCGTCGCTGGGCTCGTACAGGTCGCCCTCGCCCAGGCTCTCGGCGAGGAAGAGCACGCACTCGCCGTCCGGCTGCTCGGTGAGGGACGGGAAGCGGTCCTTGGCGGTCCACTCGACCTCCGGGACGGCCTCCTGGAGCGCGCCGAGGACGTCGTCCAGCGCCGCCGTGTACTGCTCGGTCGCGGCCTCGCGTGCGGGGGCCGGCTCTGCGGGTCCGGCCGGGACGTCGGGACCCGCAGAGCAGGACGTCAGCACGGCGGGGAGCAGCACGGCAGGTACGAGCACGGCCCGCACCAGCACGGCCCGGACCGGCACGGCAGGGACCAGCACCGCGAAACGTGCCCGTAGGGGGAACAGGGGCTGCATCCGTCTCCTCGCTGGTGCTCGACGCCGTCGTGCCGGGGACGCTACCAGGCACGACGGCGTCGCGGTCAGAATGTCGCCGCGGATTCCCCGGGCACGCGACGGCTCCCGGCGGTCTCCCGGGGAACACGTTGCACAGCCGAGGAGGTAACGCTCAGCTAGCACTGCTACCTCAGCGTTACGCCCTCGGACGCGTGACGTCTTCCCCGAGGCCTGCCGGGTGTGCGCGGGCTGTCGCCCCGAGCACGACGGCCACCGCCGTCAGCGCCGCGCTCGCCGCCAGGGGTCCGGCGGGCCCGAGCGCCACGACGGCGCTCCCGCCGAGCACCGGTCCGGCGAGCGCGCCGAGGTTAAGGGCGACGGTCGAGAACGCGCCGCCCATGGTCGGCGCGCCGTGGGCCGCCGCCATGCTGCGGGCGATCAGCGTGCCGCCGACGGCGAACGACAGTGCGCCCTGCACAGGCGCTAGCACCCACACCGTCACGGGGCTCGCGGGGAGCGCGGCCCACAGGACCCAACCCGTGAGCAGGGCGGGGCCGGCGATCACGAGCAGGCGGCCGCCGTGGGCGTCGGCGAGCCGGCCCGCGGCCGAGACCCCGGCGAAGGCGCCCAGGCCGAACAGGGCCAGCACGGCCGGCACCAGCGCGGACCCGAGGCCCGCGCCGTCGGTGACGACGACCGCCAGGTAGGTGCACGCGCAGAACGTCGCGCCGTTGACCAGCACCCCGAGCACGAGGTGGCGCAGCAGGCGCGGGGAGCGCAGCGCGGCGAGCTCGGTCCGTAGGTCCAGCCGGGCGCGCGGGGTACCGGCGTCGAGCCGCACCGGCGTCAGGCAGGCCACGGCGACCAGGGCCGCGGCCGCGACCCCGGCGATCGCCCACAGGGCGGAGCGCCAGCCCCAGAGCTCGCCCAGCAGCGCGCCGGCGGGGACGCCGGCGACCAGGGCGAGCGTCGTGCCGCCGAGGATCACCGCCAGCGCCCTGGCCCGCAGCCCGGCGGGGACGAGGGCCTGGACCGTCGACAGCGCGACCGCGAGGAACCCCGCGTTGGCCACCGCGGCGACGAACCGGGTGCCGAGCAGCACGGCGAAGCTGTCGGTCAGTGCCCCGGCGACGTGCGCCGCGACGAAGACGAGCAGGCAGGCGGACAGGGTCCAGCGGGGCGGCAGGTGGCGTCCGACGGCGGCCGTGAGCGGCGCGCCGACGACCATCCCGACTGCGAAGCCCGAGGTCAGGTAGCCGGCCTGGGCGAGCGAGACGCCGAGGCCGGCGGAGATGCCGGGCACGAGCCCGGCGAGGACGAATTCCGACGTGCCTTGCGCGAAGACCGCGACCGCGAGCACGTAGAGCAGGACAGGCATGAAGAACTCCGAAGGGTGGAGGGAGACGGGTAGGCCGGGACGGCACTACGGGCCCTTCGGATGCGCTGACGCGGCCCGCTCGCAGGGGAGCGCGGCGCGGTGGTCTCTACAGGGGCATCTCGGGCTACCGGAGTACCGGCAGCCCTGGCCTGGATGCTTCTGGAGACCTCATGCGGTGAAGCTAGCAGGTACCGGCAGCGGACGCCGCCATGCGACCTCGCGGTCGAGCTGGCCCGTCGAGCGGAAGAGCTGCACCTGGTGGGCGTCGGGCAGGGCGGCGGCGAGCGCCCGCGTCGTCGTCGGGCCGAAGCCGAGCTTCTGCCAGAAGCCGCCCGACCGGCGGGAGAACAACCAGGCCTCGCGCGCCCCGGCGTCGGCGGCCCGGTCCAGCGCGAAGCGGGCCAGGCGCAGGCCGTCCCCGGCGCCCCGGAGGTCGGGCCGGACGGCGACGCTGCGGATCAGCGCGTGCGCGCCGTCCGCGCCGAGCTCGAAGCCCGTCGTCGCGGTGACCGCCCCGGCGTCGTCGCGCTCCAGCCAGAGGTGGACGGCGGGCTCCGCGAGGGCCGCGACCGTCAGGTCGGCCGTGCGGAGGAACGCGGCCAGGTCGTCGAGGTCGGCGGAGGCGGCGGGGTGGAGCACGCCGGGGAGCCTATCCGGTGGGGCGGTGGGGCGGTGAGCCCGCGGGCCGTCGGGGAAGCGCGGCGGCGGGGCGGGTCACGGCTGGCCGGCGTCGTCCGTGGGGGCCATGCTCGGCTGGTCGCACAGCGACCAGCTCAGGTCGCTGTGCACGCGGATCTGCTTGCCGCGGTCGGAGGTGGCCCAGATCTCCTGGGCCTGCGGCAGCCAGGTCGTGGTGTCGACGAGCAGCTCGACGCGGGTCACGTCGCCGCCCCGGATCAGGCCGTCCGAGGGGGTGACGCGGATGCGCGCGACCGTCTGCCCGCCCAGCTCCTCGACCGCGAGGTCGTCGTCGAGCCGCTGGTTCGTGCCGTCGTAGCCCGGCAGGCCGAGCAGCACGCTTGCCGACGCCGCCTGCAGCACCTGCAGGGGCTGCTGGTCCAGCTGGGGCTTCGGCACGGCCAGGTCCGGCCCGTCGACCTGGTCGAAGCGCATGATCGACTCGTCCCCGAGCGTCGAGCGGGTCTTCACGCCGCAGTTCGCGCCGGACATCGCCTTGCCCGCCCGGGTGACGGCCTCGCCCGGCGTGAGCCAGGCCGTGGGGGACGGCGACGCTCCGGGACGCGGGGTCCCGGCCGCCGACGCGCCGGTGCCCGGCGCCGAGCCCGGGAGGGCGCCCGGTTCCGGGGCGCCCGCCAGGTTCAGGACGAGGACGGCGGCCGCTGCCGCGGCTACCGCACCCGCCCACGCCAGGACCGGCCCGCGGCGGCCCGACGGCGCGCGCCGGAGCGCGGCCGGGACCGGCCCGGGTCCCGCGTCGGGGTCGCGGAGCAGCACCTCGACGGTGCCGGTGTCGGCCCAGTCGTCGGGGCCGGCGTCGGCCCACACGCCGTGGGGGTCGGTGCCCCGAGATCCGGCGCCGCCAGGGCCGACGTCGGCCCGGCCGCTCGCGCGCGGGTCGAGGCTGTGGAGGCGGTCCGCAGCCGCGTCCGGCGCTTGGGCCTGCGCCGCGGCCCGTGCCCGGGACTCGGCGTACGCGCGCGCGAGGTCGAGCTCGGGATCGGCCGCGCGCAGGGCGCGGCGGGCGCGGGTCAGCTCGTCGTCGTCCACGTCAGGCTCCTTCCTCGGTCGGCCGTTCGTCGGTCAGTCGTTCGTCGGTCAGTCGTTCGTACGCCGCGCGCAGGCGGCGCCGGGCGCGGTGCACCCGGGTGGCCGCGACCGCCGTCGTGCAGCCCAGGACCTGGGCCACCTCCGCGGTGCTGAGCTCCGCTGCCGCGAGCAGCGCGATGACCTCCCGGTCGGCGGGGCGCAGCAGGTCCAGCGCGCAGCGGAGCTCGTCGAGCTCGCCGACCAGACGGACGTCGTCGGCGCCCGCCGCGGCCGGGTGCGTGCGCACCCGCTCGACCAGGGCCGTGCGCCGCTGCCGGGCGCGCGCCTGGTTGGCCATGACCCGGCGGGCGACGGCCAGGAGCCACGCCCGCGGGTTGTCGGGCAGCTCGCCCTTGCGCCACACGATCGCGAAGACCTCGGCCACGACGTCCTCCGCCTCGGCGGCCGGGAGCCGCGCGCGGGCGTAGCGGTGGACGGCGCGCGCGTGCGTCGCGAAGAGCTCCTCCGTGCGCGCGGGCGTCAGCGGGCCCGGTGCGGCGCGGTGCGGCTCGGTGTTCGTGGTCAGGGCGGGCTCCGGGGTCTCCGTCGGTCAACCGGGGTGCAGGTCCTCGGGGGTGGATGCTTCCGACACAGTGTGTCCGGCAGGGGATCGCCCATGTCAGGTCCCGGATGTTGCCCACGTCACAGCGCGCCGCTGACATCGGCGGCCGCCCGCCGCACACGACCCCGGTGTGCCTACCTTTTCGAACCGTTTGTCCGTGACCCGCGCGAAGGGCTTCCGCGCCGTGCCGCTCGCCGCCGCGCTGTTCCTCGCCGCGCTGCTCGCCGCCCCGATGCTCCTCGCCGGCTGCGCGGACGGGTCCGGCGCCGGGCCGGCCAGGCCGTCGGACGGTGTGGGGCTGTCCGGCTCCGGACAGCAGGGCGGCGGGCACGGCGCGGGGGAGCCGGGGACCGGCGGGGCGGACGCCGACGGCGCGACCGGCGCCGACGGCGCGACCGACGCGGACGGCGGGGCGGGCGCCGCGAGCGCCGTCGGGCAGCAGAGCGCGCCCGCTGCTGCCGAGCCGGGCGACGACCCGGGCATCGACCTGACCGCACGCTCCATCACCGACCCGGCGAGCCCCTGGGTGGTCGTCAACAAGCACACGCCGCTCGACCCGGTCGACTACGAGCCCGACCTCACCACCGTGCGCGGTTACCTCGTGCGGCCCGACGTCGCGCCGGACCTCACGGCGCTCCTGGCGGCGGCCGACGCCGACGGCGTCCGCCTGACGCTGCGCAGCGCCTACCGCGGGTACCCCAAGCAGGCCGCGGTCTACGAGGGCTGGGTGGCGCAGCTCGGGGCGGCGCAGGCGGACGCCGTCTCGGCGCGCCCGGGGCACAGCGAGCACCAGACTGGCCTGGCCGTGGACGTGGGCGGAACGACCGAGCCCGGGTGCGACTTCGAGCCGTGCTTCGGTCAGACCGCCGAGGGGCGGTGGGTCGCCGAGCACGCCGGCATGTTCGGCTTCCTGGTGCGGTACACGCCCGAGAACAGCGACGTGACGGGGTACGCCCCCGAGGCCTGGCACCTGCGCTGGGTGGGCCGCGACCTGGCGGCGTACCTGGCGGACACCGACGTCACGACGCTGGAGGAGGTCTTCGACGTGCCCGGCGGGGGCTACACCGACTGACGGGCTTGACCTTGCCGTAGCGGCAACCCTGCACGCTGCGGTCATGACCACACCAGACAGTACGGCCGCGGCCGTACGAGGCACCGCGATCGACGTCGCCGGCCTGCACAAGTCCTACGGCGACCACCACGTGCTCGACGGCGTGGACCTCGCCGTCCCCGCCGGCTCCGTCTACGCCCTGCTCGGGCCGAACGGCGCGGGCAAGACCACCATGGTGAACATCCTGTCCACGCTGCTCGCGGCCGACGCCGGAGAGGTGCGCGTCGCGGGCCACGACGTGCGGCGCGAGCCGGACCGGGTGCGGGCGGCGATCGGCGTGACCGGGCAGTTCTCGGCGATCGACATGTTCCTCACCGGCCGCGAGAACCTGCGCCTCATGGCCGACCTGACCCACCTCGACCGGGCGACCGCGGTCCGGGACGTCGCGGCGCTGCTCGACCGGTTCGACCTGGCCGACGCCGCCGACCGCCGCGCCCTGACGTGGTCCGGCGGCATGCGCCGCCGCCTCGACCTGGCGATGACGCTCATCACCCGGCCGCGGCTGATCTTCCTGGACGAGCCGACGACGGGGCTCGACCCCCGCAGCCGCCGCGCCGTCTGGCAGGTGGTCCGGGAGCAGGTGGCCGACGGCGTCACCGTGCTGCTGACCACCCAGTACCTCGAGGAGGCCGATGCCCTGGCCGACCGGGTCGGCGTGCTCGACGCCGGCACGCTCGTGGCCGAGGGGACGCCGGGCGAGCTCAAGGCGCAGGTGCCCGGCGGCGCCACGAGCCTCGACGACGTGTTCCTGGCGCTCACGGGGCACGCCGCCGACCCCGCCGCCGTCGGCCCCGATACCGACACAGATACCGACAACGCCACCTCGGAGGTGACCGCACGATGAGCACCACCTACGCCGTCCGCGACTCGATGACCATGCTGCGCCGCAACCTGCGGCACCTGAGCCGCTACCCCTCCCTGGCGGTCATGGTGATCGCCATCCCGGTCGTGTTCCTGCTGCTGTTCGTCTACGTGTTCGGCGGCACGCTCGGCGCGGGCCTCCCGGTCGACGGCGGGGGCAGCCGCGCCGACTACCTGAACTACCTGGTCCCCGGCATCTGGGTCATGACCGTGTCCAGCGTGGCGAACGGGACCGCCGTCGCCGTCGCGATCGACCGCACCGGCGGGATGTTCGACCGGTTCCGGACCATGGACATCGCCCGCGTCTCGGTGCTGACCGGGCACGTGCTCGGCGCGGTGATCCGGACCGTGCTCGCCCTGACGGTGATGGTCGCCTTCGCGCTGCTGCTCGGGTTCCGGTCGCAGGCCGGGGTGGCGGGCTGGCTCGGCGCCGCCGGGCTGGTGCTGCTCCTGGCGTTCTCGTTCACCTGGCTGACGGTCGCGATGGGGCTGGCCGCGGGGAGCGTCGAGACGGCGAGCAACACGCCGCTCGTGCTGATGGTGCTGCCCGTGGTGAGCAGCGGCTTCGTGCCCACCGAACAGATGCCCGCCGGGCTGCGGCAGTTCGCCGAGCACCAGCCGTTCACGCCGGTCATCGAGACGCTGCGGGCCCTGACGTCGGGCACGCCCGTCGGGTCGGACGGCTGGCTCGCGATCGGCTGGTGCGTGCTGATCGCCGGGGTGGGCTACGTGTGGTCCCGCCACGCCTTCGGCAGGGTCGCGGTCGCGGCCCGCTGACCGATGACCGATCACAGGGGAGAGGATGGCGTCATGCTGACGATCGGGCAGGTCGCGTCCTACGCGGGGGTGACGGCGCGCACCGTGCGGCACTACCACGCCGTCGGGCTGCTGCCGGAGCCGGAGCGCGACCACTCCGGGTACCGCCGCTACGGCGCGCAGGCCGTGGTGGACCTCATCCGGATCCGGACCCTGGCCGACGCCGGGGTGCCGCTGGCCCGCGTCCAGGAGCTGCTGCACGCCGACGAAGAGGAGTTCACGGCCGCCGTCGCCGAGATCGACGCGCGGCTCCGGTCGGAGATCAGGGAGCGGGAGCGGCACCGCGAGCGCATCGCGCGGCTCGCCGCGGGGGACAGCCTGGCCCTGCCGCCGGAGGGCGCGGCCTACCTCGACCGGTGGCGCGAGCTGGGCGTGCCCGAGCAGGTCGTCGAGATCGAGCGGGACAGCTGGATCCTGTCGCTGGCCGTGTACTCGCGCGAGCAGATCGCCGCGGCGATGGTGAACAAGGGCCGGCTCCTGGACGACGCCGCGTTCGTCGGCGTGCTGCGGGCGATCGGCGACGGGATCGGCTGGGACCCGGACGACCCGCGGCTGCCCGGCCTGGCCGACAAGGTGGCCGCCGTCCTGGACCAGCACGTCGAGTGGACCGGCGACGGCGCGCGCGGGGTGGAGCGGGGGCTCGTCGAGCAGTTCGACTCGCTGGCCCTCGACTCCATCCCCGCGGGCCGTCGTCTGGAGGAGCTGCTGGAGGAGCGCGGCTGGTCGGGCTGGACCCGCCAGGAGCGGGTGCCCCGCAAGGCCCGGGTGACGAGTGACGAGTGACGGGCGGGGCGGGCGGCGGCGTCAGAAAGGGAGCCAGACGATCGACGCCAGCGCCGCCAGGTAGAGGGCCTGCTCCGCGAGGCGGCGTCCGACGGGCGTGGCCGGCTTGCCGCCGAACAGTACGCCGCGGCGCGCCGCGGAGACGTTCGCCGGGGTCATGGCCAGGGTGAGCAGCCCCAGGCAGATCGCGGCCGCGGACGCCGTCGCGGGCACCAGCAGGCCGATCGCGCCCGCCAGCTCCAGCACGCCCGTGCCCGCGACGAGCAGGCCGGGGCGGGGCAGGCCCGGCGGCACCATGCGCACGAGGTCCTGGCGGACGTGCGGGATGAGCCGGCCGGACGACGCCAGCAGGTAGGCGGCGGCGACGCCGACCCGGGCGGCGTCGTGCCAGGAGCCGAGGGCCGGGACCGCGAGCAGGCCGAGCAGGCGCGCGAGCGCCGTGACCGCGAGCAGCAGCACGGGCAGGGGGACAGGCATGACCGTTCCAATCTTGACGGCGACAAGTTCGAGCGACACCTCACCACTCGTGGTGCTATCTTGTCAATGGAAAGATTGGATCGGCCGGGCTCGAACCGGCGTCGAGCACGAGAACACCGGGAGAGACGGAGCTCCATGAGCTACCACCACGGAGACCTGCGCAGGACGATGACCGCCGCCGCCGCGACCGCCGTCGCCGAGCGCGGGCCCGCCGGCCTGAGCCTGCGCGAGCTGGCCCGGCTCGCGGGGGTGTCCCACGCCGCGCCGGCCCACCACTTCGGGGACAAGGCGGGCGTGCTCACGGCCGTGGCGACCGAGGGCTTCACGCTGCTCGCCGCGGCCCTCGACGAGGCCGGGGACGACCTGCTCGCCGCCGGCGTCGCCTACGTGCGGTTCGCGGTGGGCCACCCGGGGCACTTCGCCGTCATGTTCGACCGCAGCCTGCTGCACGGCGACGACGCGGACCTGGTCGCCGCCGAGCAGGTCGCCTCCGGGGCGCTCGCGGGCCTGGCGCCCGACGCCGACGGGGCGCGCGCGGCCTGGTCCGTCGCCCACGGCTTCGCGAGCCTCTGGCTCTCCGGCGCGATCACGGGGCCCGACGTCGTCGCGGCCGCGGAGCCGGTCCTGCGCCGCCTGGTCCCGGACGCCTGAGGCACGCCGGGCGCCGCCGTCGGCCGGTAACGGGTGACCATGCAGTTGCTGCCAGTGGGCACGACCGTTTGGCAGCAGGTGCATGGTCGTCAGGCGGTGGGTCATTCGACGGGTCGTCCGGTAACGGGTGACCATGCAGTTGCTGCCAGGCGGTCGTACCCACTGGCAGCAGGTGCATGGTCGGCCGGCGGGCGCTCGGCCGGTGGATCGGCCTGCGACAGTCGCGCCGCCATGCCGGGGGCATCGGTCTGTACGGGGGCGTCGGCCCCGGGGCGTGCGCCCGCGAGATGAGCATGCAGTTGCTGCCAGAAGGCAGGTCTGTTTGGCAGCAGGTGCATGGTCGTCAGGCGGTGGGTCATTCGACGGGTCGTCCGGCGCTGGGTTGGTCGACGGGTCGGCGG
>NZ_JBHWZO010000146.1:0-15603 GCF_042728455.1 Promicromonospora sp. NPDC060204 | reverse complement strand
CTGCCGACCACCTGGCTTTCTACCGACCGCCCCCGTTCTGCCGATCAGGCGAAGCGGGCGGTGCGCTCCACCACGCGGCCGGCGCCGCGTCCGGCGTCGGCGGCCGGGTCCCAGCTGTAGACCTCGGTGCCGGTGATGAAGACGCGCTCGGCGCGCTGGTCGGTGTCGAGCGGGTCGCCCGACCAGAGCACGACGTCGCCGTCGAGCCCCTCTGCGATGGCCCCCACGCGGACGTCGAGCCCGAGGAACGACGCGGGGTTGGTGGTGATGGCGGCCAGCGCGGTCTCGCGGGGCAGCCCGTCGCGCGCGGCGAACGACGCCTGGTGCACCAGGAAGTTGATCGGGATGACGGGGTGGTCGGTCGTGATCGCGACGCGCACGCCGGCCGCGGCCATGGCGGCGATGTTGCGGTTCGCCCGGTGCCGCACCTCGACCTTGGACCGCGAGACGAACATCGGGCCGTAGATGACCGGGATGTCCTTCTCGGCGAGGACGTCGGCGATCAGGTGGCCCTCGGTGCCGTGGTTGATGACGAGCCGGTAGCCGAACTCCTCCGACAGGCGGATCGCCGTGGCGATGTCGTCGGCGCGGTGCGTGTGCTGGTCCCAGGCGAGCTCGCCGGCGAGCACGCGGGCCAGGGTCTCCTTGCCGAGGTCGCGCTCGAAGGGCTTGCCCTCCTCCGCCGCGGCGTCCCGCTTCGCGACGTAGTTCTGGGCGTCGACGAAGGCCTTGCGGATCACGTTCGCGACGCCGAGGCGGGTCGACGGGAGCTGCTTCTTGTCCCCGTACACGCGCTTCGGGTTCTCGCCGAGGGCGCTCTTGACCGACACCGAGTCGCTGATGACCTGCTCGTCGATCGTGCGACCGCCCCAGGTCTTGATCGCGACGGTCTGGCCGCCGATCGGGTTGCCCGAACCCGGCTTGATGACCGCCGTCGTCACGCCGCCCGCGAGGGCGTCGCGGAAGCCCTCCTCGTCGATCTGGACGGCGTCGATCGCCCGCAGCGCGGACCCGTTCGGGTCCGTCATCTCGTTGGTGTCGTTGCCGGCCCAGCCCTCGCCCTCCTCGTGGATGCCGATGTGGCCGTGCGCCTCGACGAAGCCGGGCAGGAGCCACCTGCCCTGGGCGTCGACGGTCTCGGTGCCCTCGGGCACGGCGACGTCGGTGCCGACGGCGGTGATCACGCCGTCCTCGATGAGAACCGTGCCGTTCTCGATGGGCTCGGCGGCGACGGGGACCACGTAGGCGTTGGTGATGGCGATGCTGGAGCGCGTTGTCATGGGTACATCATTACCCAAGGTAACGAGGGGCCCGGACCGGCGGGCTGCCGGCAGACCGTCAGCCCGCCACCGCTGGGTTGGTCGCCTTCCCGTCGAGCCACAGCGTGTCGGACGCGTCGCTGTGCGTCCCCGACGTACCCACGTGCTTGGCGCTGATCTTCGGTCCCTTGGTGATCACGTGGACCATCGCCATCCCGTGGCCCCGGCCCAGGCCGTAGTCCTCCTTGAGCCACTCCAGGATCGGGCCCGCCTTGGTGGACGCGTCGAACCCACGCTCCTCGGCGAGCTTGATGAGCTCGCGCGGGGTGTGCCCGGTCTTGTCCTCGACGGCGTCGAGGTAGGCCTGAAATGACATCGGGGTGGTCCTCTCGTGCGGGTGGCGGGGCCGTCGGCACCGCCTTCTACCAGCACAGACGGGCCGCGTCCGCGGAACTCATCGGGGGACGGCGACCCGGCACGAGCGAAGGTCATGCGACCCGGCAGGGTTACGGAGACGGAGCAGTGCTACCTCTCCGTAACCCTGCTGGGCGGGGACCAGTTTTCCCTGGGCCGGGCAGCCCCCGAGCGCCGATCCATAGACTCGACGTCGTGGACTTCTACAACGCGTACGCCCACGGGTTCGCCCGGGTCGCGGCCTGCACCATCCCTGTCGCCGTCGCCGACCCCGCGGCGAACGCCGCCGTCGTGCTCGACCAGGCGCGGCGGCTGCACGACGACGGCGTGGCCGTCGCGGTCTTCCCCGAGCTGTGCCTGAGCGGCTACGCCATCGACGACCTCCTCATGCAGGACACCCTCCTGGAGTCGGTCCTGGACGCTCTCGCCGACATCAAGGAGGCGAGCGTCGACCTCATGACGGTGCTCGTGGTCGGGGCGCCGCTCCTGGTCGGCAGCCGCCTGCTGAACACCGCCGTCGTCGTGCACCGGGGGCGGATCCTGGGCGTCGCGCCCAAGTCCTACCTGCCGAACTACCGCGAGTTCTACGAGAAGCGGCAGTTCGCCCCCGGCGACGAGCACCGCGGCACGCTGACCCTGCTCGGCGAGGAGGTCCCGCTCGGCTCCGACCTCATCTTCCGGGCCGACGACGTGCCCGGGCTCGCGATCCACGCCGAGGTCTGCGAGGACATGTGGGTGCCCGTGCCGCCCAGCGCGCTCGCGGCGCTCGCGGGCGCGAACGTGCTGCTCAACCTGTCCGCCAGCCCGATCACCGTGGCCCGGGCGGAGGACCGCCGCCTGATCGTGCGCAGCGCGAGCTACCGCTGCAACGCCGCCTACGTCTACACGGCGGCGGGCCAGGGCGAGTCCAGCACCGACCTCTCCTGGGACGGCCAGACCATGGTCTACGAGGCCGGCGACCTGCTCGGCGAGACCGAGCGCTTCCCGGACGGGCCGCGCGCCACCGTGGTCGACGTCGACCTCGACCGCCTGCGGCAGGAGCGACTCCGGCAGGGCACCTTCGACGACAACCGGCGCGGCCTCGGGATGGCCACGCCGGGTTCGGCCGGCGACGGCGGCGACTTCCGCGAGGTCACGTTCAGCGTGCACCCGCCGCAGGGCGACATCGGCCTGCGCCGCAAGGTGGACCGCTTCCCCTTCGTGCCGGACGACGCCGAGCGCCTCGCCCTGGACTGCTTCGAGGCGTACAACATCCAGGTCACCGGGCTGGAGCAGCGCCTGCGCGCCATCGGGCAGCCCAAGGCCGTGATCGGCATCAGCGGCGGCCTGGACTCCACGCACGCGCTGATCGTCGCGGCCAAGGCGATGGACCGGCTGGGCCGGCCGCGCACCGACATCCACGCGTTCACCATGCCGGGCTTCGCGACGACGTCGGAGACCAAGGACCGCGCGGTTCGGCTCGCCGAGGCCCTGGGCGTGACGTTCCAGGAGCTCGACATCAGGCCGGCCGCCGAGCAGATGCTGCGCGACCTCGACCACCCGTACTCCGACGGCACCAAGCAGTACGACGTCACGTTCGAGAACGTCCAGGCCGGGCTGCGCTACGACTACCTCTTCCGGCTCGCGAACCACCGCGGCGGGATCGTGGTCGGCACGGGCGACCTCTCCGAGCTGGCCCTCGGCTGGTGCACCTACGGCGTGGGCGACCAGATGTCCCACTACGCGGTCAACGCGGGCGTGCCCAAGACGCTCATCCAGCACCTCATCCGCTGGACCATCGACAGCGGGCAGTTCTCGGCGGAGGCGGGCAGCCCCGTGAACACGGTCCTGTCGGAGATCCTCGACCAGGAGATCACGCCCGAGCTGATCCCCACCGAGGAGGGCGAGACGCCGCAGTCCACGGAGGCGACGATCGGTCCGTACGCGCTCCAGGACTTCACGCTGTTCCACGTGCTGCGGCGCGGCTACCGCCCGTCCAAGATCGCGTTCCTCGCCTGGCACGCGTGGAGCGACGCGGACGCCGGCGAGTGGCCGCCCGGCTTCCCCGACCAGCGGCGCACCGCCTACGACCTCGCGACGATCCGGGGCTGGCTCGAGGTGTTCGTGCGTCGGTTCTTCGCGTCGCAGTTCAAGCGGTCGGCGCTGCCGAACGGCCCGAAGGTCTCGCCGGGCGGCACGATGTCGCCCCGCGGCGACTGGCGGATGCCGTCGGACGCGTCGTCGGCGGCGTGGCTCGCGGAGCTCGCGAAGAAGGTCCCGGAGGCGTGACCGACGCCCCTCGTGAGGCCTGACACAAGCCCCGTCCGGCGTGTTCCACGAGGAGTAGGGTTCCGACATGCCTGCTGTCCCCGTTGCCCTGGCCCGGCCCGATAGCCGTCGCCTCGTCCGCCTGATCACCGTGTTCGCAGCGGTCCTGACCTTCGTCGCGCTGCTGCTGGTGGCCGGCCCGGCGAGCGCCCACGACCAGCTCCTGTCCTCCGACCCGAAGGACGGCGCCACGCTCGACGAGCAGCCGGCGAGCATCGCGCTCACGTTCAGCTCCGCCCCGATGGACACGGGCATCGAGGTGGCGCTGGTCGGCCCGGACGGCAGCACGATCAAGGGCGACGACATCACGGTCGACGACGCGGTCGTGACGGCGCAGCTCCCGGCGGACCTGCCCGCGGGCGCGTACGACGTCGCGTGGCACGTGGTCTCCTCCGACGGCCACCCGATCGACGGCGAGCTCAGCTACACCGTGCAGGGCGAGCCGGAGCCGACCGCGGAGCCCACGGCGAGCGACGAGCCCGAGATGTCCACGCAGGAGGCTGCCCCCGCCGACGAGACGGCCGCGACCGGCGAGGCGAGCACGCCCACGGAGCTCGCGGGCGCCGGGGACGGCTCGGGCCCCAGCGGGCTCGCCGTGGCCGGCGGGATCCTCGCCGCGGTGCTGGTCGTGCTGGGCGTCGTGGTGATGATGCGCCGCAAGATCCTCGAGAACGACCGGCTGCGCCAGTCGGGTGAGCCCGGGTCCGAGGACCCGGACGCCGAGAAGCCCAACGAGAACCCCGACACGAAGGGCTGACCCCACCTGTCAGACCGTCAGGTCGCCCGGGTGACCTGAGCGTCTGACACGGGGCGGGACGAGCGGACCGCCAGGATCACCGTCACCACGGCGGGCGCCAGCAGGACGGCGCCCGCCGTGTTCACCGCCTCGAACCCGCCCCAGGCGAGCAGCGGCCCGGCGAGCGCGGCCGAGGCGGCGCCGAAGTAGTTCATCAGCGCGTCGGTCGCGCCCTGCAGGGGCAGCTTGACGTGCGGCTCCGCGACGGACGCCAGCACCGCCGACGAGGCGATGAGGCACGCCGACCAGCCGAGCCCGAGCAGCACCAGCGCGACCGCCGTGAGCACCTCGGCGTCGAGGGCCGGGGCGGCGGCGCCGTGCCCTGCGTGGGCACCGGCGTCGGGCGCCACGTCCGGGGCCAGGGCCGCGGCCGTGAACCCGAGGGCCACGGCGGCCGCCTGCAGCCCGATGCCGCCGACGGCGACGCGGAGCGGGCCGAAGCGGTCGGCCAGCCAGCCGAACACGGGGCTGAACGCGAACATCCCCAGCACGTGCAGGCTGATGACGATGCCGACGAGCTGGAGCGACATCCCGCCGTGCTGCATGTGCACCGGCGTCATCACCATCACCATGATCATCACGCCGTGCGCCACGGCCGTGGTCACCACGGCGAACCGGGCCCGCGGACGGGCCCAGGCCCACCGCAGCGCCGCGAGGGCTCCGGTCCGCCGCGGTTCGGCGCGCTTGTCCCCGTGCCCCTGCCCGACGGCGCCCGCGGGCACCACCCGCCCCGACACGCCGCCGGCCGGGTCCCGGTACAGGCTCAGGAGCAGCAGCCCGGCCAGCAGGTACGCGATCACGGAGAACAGGTAGGGCCCGCCGAGGTCGGGCACGCCGAACCCGCTGCCGACGACGGCGCCGGGCGCCGCGAGGTTGGGCCCGACCACGGAGCCGACGGTCGTGGCCCACAGGACGACCGACATGGTGCGGGCGCGGGTGGTGGACCCGACGTTGTCGGCGGCGGCGTAGCGGGACTGGAGGTTGGTCGCGTTCGCGACGCCGTAGAGCATCAGGCCGACCAGGAGCACGACGAGCTGGCCCAGCACGGCCGCCGTCACGATGAGCAGCGCGCCGACCGTGGACAGGGCGTAGCCGAGCGACAGGGCCCACCGGCGTCCGCGGAGCTGGGCGAGCGTCGCCAGCGGGATCGAGGCGACCGCCGCGGCGAGCACGCTGACGGCCTGGGCGAGACCCGCCACGGAGGTACCGCCCAGACTCTCCGCGAGCAGGGCGCCGACGGCGGCGCCGGAGGCGACCCCGACCCCGGCCAGGAGGTTGCTGAACACCAGGACGACGAGGTTTCGGCGAGCGTGCGGCGGATTCTCCACGATTTCCTCTCATTGGCCCGGATGTACCGGAACGGTAGACCGTCCTGGGTTGCGGAAGTCATCGGATAGTGCGGGCTGACACGGCCACGGGAGCCGTCTCACCGTCGTCGTCCACAGGTTCGTACACAGGTTCGTGTCCTCTGTGAGCAGAAAGTTACGCACGACTCGCCGTGGAAAGGCCTGTTCTCCGCGAATTCCTGCCGATCTGCTGGCAGTATGGGGCCTCGTCGTCGGGCGGGTACCGCCGCACGACGTGACCGAAGAAGGGAAACGCATGTCGCTCAACAAGTCCGAGCTCGTCTCGGCCATCGCCAGCAAGGCCGAGATCAACAAGACCGAGGCCGAGGCCGCGCTCAACGCCTTCCAGGAGGTGCTGATCGAGTCGCTCGCCAAGGGTGAGGCCGTCAAGGTGACCGGCTTCCTCTCGGCCGAGCGCGTCGAGCGTGCCGCCCGCACGGGTCGCAACCCGCGCACCGGCGAGGAGATCTCGATCCCGGCGAACTTCGGTGTCAAGATCAGCGCCGGCTCGCTGCTGAAGAAGGCTGTCGCCAAGTGACGCTTCGCCGCTGAGCTTTTCAGCGACGCGAAGGCCCGGCTCCCCCTGGGGGCCGGGCCTTCGCATGTCCGGGGCCGTGCGGCCCTCAACGGCTCAGAGGTCGCCCTTGCGCTCCAGGTACCGCATCGCGACCCAGCCGATCGGGATCCGGCCCCAGTAGGTGCACAGGCGGTACAGGATCGTCGCGGAGAACGCGATGGTGGCCGGCACCCCCGCGGCCGACAGGCCGGCCGTCAGGGCGCCCTCGACGCCGCCCAGGCCGCCGGGCGTGGGGATGAGCGCGCCCAGGGCGTTGCCGACCAGGTTGACGAGGGCGATGTCGACCAGCGAGAGGGACTCGCCGAAGGCCGCGAGGCAGCACCACAGGGCCACGATGTAGCCGAGCGTCATGATCAGGTTCCCGGCCACGCCCAGCGCCAGGCGGCCCGGGTGGCTCAGCATCTGTGCGAGCCGCGGCCACACCTGGCGCAGCCGCGGCCCGATGAAGCCCATGCCCCAGCGCCGCACCGGCGGCACCAGCAGCGTCGCGACGACGGCGACGGCCACGCCCGCCAGCGTGATCAGCACGGCCGGCGACGGCAGCTCCACGAGCGCCCCCGACCCCGTGAAGACCGACAGCGCCACGAGCAGCAGCACCGTGACCACGAACTGCGACACCTGCACGAGCGCCACGGTGGCGACGGCCATGGACATCGAGACGCCGCGCTGGGTCAGGAGCCGCAGGTTCAGCGCGGCCGGGCCGATCCCCGCGGGGGCGGCCAGGGCCACGAACGAGCCGGCGGCGGCCGTGAGCGTGGCGCGCCCGATCGGCACGCGCGCCGGGGAGAACGCGACCAGGGTCAGGCCCGCGCCGAACCAGGTGATGAGCGCCAGCACGAACGCGACCGCGACCCACCACGGGTTGGCCTCCCGCACGGCCGAGGCGATCTCGTCGAAGTTGATGGTCGTGACGATCACGGCCACGGCGACGATCGCCACGGTCGTGGTCAGCACGGTGCGCGCGCTGAACCGGGAGATGCGCTGCGGTTGCACGCTGGCCTCGGGCAGGCGCTCCACCAGCGCGTTCCGCAGCTCGCCCATGAGCCCCTTCGCCTTGCGCACCTCCTCGCGGGTGGTCCGGGGCAGCGCGATCGTCTGGATCAGGGGCCCGATGGCGGCGATGTCGGCGTCGGGCAGGGCGCGCACCGCGGAGGCGACGGCGCGGCGCGGGCCCACGCGCAGCCCGATGAGCGCGAGCATCTGCACCAGGTCGAGGCGCCGGGAGAGCGGCGACGACGCGATGTCGCCCTGCTCCCAGCCGGTGATCCACACGTGCGCCCGGCCGTCGGCGTCGCGGTGCGTGAGCAGCACGTCCTGCGTGAGCGCGCGGTGCGTGAGGCCCACGGCGTGCGCGCGGCCGAGCTGGTCCCAGGCCTCCGCGAGCACGTCCTCGTGCAGCTCGTCGTCGGGCACGTCGCGGAGCGAGACGGCGTCCGAGGCGTGCTCCAGGACGAGCGCGATCGAGTCGCCGTACTCGCCGAGGCCGAGGAGCCGCGGCGTGCGGACGCCGGCGGCGCTCGCCGCATACGACAGCAGGGCCGTGCGCTCGGCCACGGCCTTGAGCGAGATCGCGGCCCGGCCCTCGATGCCGCGCAGGCGCAGGGCCCGCCACAGCCGCGTGATGAGGCCCACCACCTGGCGGTCGCCGTCGAGCACCACGACGTCGCGGCGTACGCCGTCGTCGCTGTAGAGGGCGTACACCCGGTTGTCGCCGGCGCGGCCCAGCGCCAGCGCGGCCGGGTCGTCCGGCGGGCCGTGCTCGACGGCCAGCGCCGACGCGACGGGGTGCCCGGCGTCGTGCACGGCGTCCTGACCGGGGGCACGCTCGGAGACGGCGTGCACCCGCGCCAGCGACGTCGGCGCGAACCCGGCGCGGCGCACGGCGGCGACCAGGTCGGGGCCGTAGGCGCGCTCGCTGCGGATGCCGGACACGTACTGGACGGTCGAGCCCGCCAGCCGGCCCAGCAGCAGCGCGACGAGGGTGCCCGGCAGCGAGACCTGCCCCGTGATCAGCACGATGAGCAGGGCGAGGAACATCAGGTTCCACGAGATGCGCACGGTGCGCCGCCGGGTCGCGGGCCCGGCGACGGTGAGCATCGCCGTCAGCGCGACCGCGAACTCCGGGATGGTCAGCACGTAGCCCGTGCCGCGCTCCCAGACCGACATGCCGCGCACCAGCTCGTCCGAACCCAGGTGGCGCACCAGGACGGACGTGAGCACGCCGATCAGCAGCCCGAGCACCCCGGCGACGATGGACTCGACGATCTGCCGGCCCAGCCGGCGGACGCCCAGCTCGATCATCACGGCGACCGGGGCGAACAGGATGACCAGGCCCTGCAGGACGGCGACGGGCACGAACAGGATCGTGGCCAGCAGGTCGTTGAAGCTCCGGACGTCCTCCGTGACGCCCGCGGTGGTGCCGTGCGCCACGACCGACAGGAACATGACGCCCGCGGTGCCGAGGGCGCACGCGATCATCCAGACGAGCGCGCGCGGGTGACGCACCCGCTCCTCCGGGGTGTCGACGACACGGACGAGGCCGCTCTCGAAGGGCACTGCCTCCGGTACGTCGGACACCTCGGCACCAGCGTCAGCCCGGCCGGTGCGCGAGTTGGACATGCTCGCGATTCTAGAGCCGTTGAGGCCCGCTTGACCGGGAAGCAGGTGTGACGCCCGGAATATCCGGGTCAGGTCGACGGCGCCCCCGGCGTCCGTCCAGGCATCCTCACCGGATCCCGAGGGCTTCGCGCCACTCGGCCGGGACGAGGGCGTAGCCCACGAACGCCACGATGTCGAGCAGCGTGTGCGCGATCACGAGCGGGAGGATCCGGTGCCGGCCGCCGGGCTGGAACCTGGGCGAGGTGTAGAACCACGAGAACACGACGCCCATCACGACGTTCCCGATGAACGGTCCGATGCCCTGGTACAGGTGGTACGAGCCGCGCAGCAGCGAGCTCGCCACGATGAACTTCACACGGTTCCAGCCGAGGTCCCGCGTGCGCTCGTACAGGTAGCCGACGGCGATGACCTCCTCCAGCAGGCCGTTCTGGAACGCGCTGAGCACCAGCACCGGTACGGTCCACCAGTACGCGTCCAGGGCGCTGGCCTGCACCTCCACGGTGATGCCGACGGCCCGCCCGAGGGCGTAGAACGCGAGGCCTGGGATGCCGATGGCGGCTGCCAGGGCGAAGCCCCACCCCGCGTCGCGGACCGGGCGCGTCCCGTCCAGGCCGAGGCTGCGCGTCGCGCTGCGGCCGTTCGCGCTGAGCAGGTACAGCGCCAGGGCCACCGGCACCAGGGCGAACCCGATGCTCAGGAGCTGGTAGACGAGGTCGAGGTAGGGGCGCTCCGACTGGCTCGCGTTGAGCGTCGCGGTCTGCTCGGCGAGCGGCGTCTCTGCCGTCAGCCGGGCCACGATGTTGACCAGCGCGTACACGCCGGACTGGCCCAGGCTGAGCCCGAGCACGATCCACACCTCCGCGGCGATGCGGCGGCGGGAGACAGGCAGGTCGGTCGTGGTCACGTCCGGAACCTACCCCGCGTGGCCGGCAGTTCGTCGGCCGGCCACGCGGTGGTTCAGCGGTTCGAGGCCCGCCGCACGAAGTCCGCGAGGTCGGCCGACTGCGCGACCCGCGACTCGGGATGGATGTACATCATGTGGCCCGCCGGGTACACCCGGGTCTCGATGCGCTCGCGGTAGGACGCCGGGACCGCCATCTGGTCGAGGCTGTACTCGATGGCCTCGACCGGCACCCCGCCGTCGTACCGCCCCATGGCGATGTGCACCTGGAGGTGCGGGTTGAGGATCATCGCGGTGGCGAGCTTGTTGGCGACGTCGACGGCCTTGCCCTCGAACTCCTTGTACGACCAGGGGTGCACGTGCCGGGACAGCACCTCGTAGATCGCGTCGTGCTCGTACCCGAGCTCGCCGCGCAGGTAGTGGTGCAGCGCCGCCGTGTACGGGCCCGACGTCGCGGTCAGGAACGGGTCGTACGGCATCTGCTCGTGGATGTAGTGGTCCGCCGGGCCCGTGAACCGGGTGTCGAGGCGCCCGGTGACCAGGCGCCGCGCCCGCAGCAGCTCCGCGTAGACCCGGGTGTGCTCCAGGCGCAGGTTGGCGCGGTCCACGTAGTCCTCGCTCAGCCCCGTCAGGGACGCGATCTTGGCGACGGCGGCCGCGCGCTCGTCGTCGGGCACGCGCGCCCCGCGGGCCAGGACGGAGGCGTAGGCCTCGGCCCAGTCCCGGGCCTCGGCCACGACGTCGTCCAGCGCCCGGTCGCCGAGGAGGCCGTGGTAGTGCGCCGTCGCGGCGTAGACCGGCAGGAACAGCGGGTGCGGCAGGTTGGAGTGCTCGCCGTCGAACAGCGCCTCCATGTTCAGGGCCGGGGCCACGAGCATGACGCCGTTCAGGAACATGCCGAAGCGCTGCTGCAGGTACTCGGCCAGCGCCGCGCCGCGCGTGCCACCGTAGGACTCGCCGATGAGGAACTTGGGGCTCATCCACCGGTCGTTCCGGCTCGTCCACAGGCGGATGATCTCGCCGACGGACTCCAGGTCGCCCGTGAAGCCGTGGAACGGCTTGGCCTGCTCGCCCTCGGTGGCCCGCGAGAAGCCCGTGGAGACGGGGTCGATGAACACCAGGTCGGAGACGCGCAGCAGGGTCTCCGGGTTGTCGATCAGCCCGTACGGCGGCGCGGTCAGGTTGCCGACGTCGCCCGAGTCGACCCGGCGCGGGCCCAGCACGCCCAGGTGGAGCCACACGGAGGACGACCCGGGGCCGCCGTTGAACGCGAAGGTCACCGGCCGCCGCGTCACGTCGGCGTCGTCCAGCGTGTAGTACGTGATCGAGACCTCGGCCTTGGGCTTGCGGCCGTCGTACTTGTCCTCCTTGACCGCCTCCTGGCGCAGCACGATCCGGCCGGTCGTGGCGGAGTAGGCCAGGTCGCCGTCCGGGGTGTGCAGGGTGTGGCGCGTGGTGACGAGGTCGTCGGCGGGTTCGGGCTTCTTCGGCGGGGCTCCCTCCGGCGACGGTTTTGTCGCCTCGGGCTGGTCGGCGCTGGTGCTCTTGTCGTCGGTCACCCCGGGAACCTATCGCGGGGCCCTGCGGACCGTGTCTGCGCGTGTCGCTGTTGCGTATATGCAACAAAAGCCTACTAGAGATGCGATTGGGCGCTAAAGCGGGCAGCATGCGGTGAATCGCACGCCGCGGCTGAACCTTCGAGATCCCAGCCTGTTGGCGAAATCCAACACGAGAGATAGGCTGCGACTGCATGGTCAGTGCTGGGCGGCACCCGAAGAATGCGATCAACGCGGTGATCTGCGACCTGCCGCAGGGCATCGAGGTGGTGCCGATCCACAAGGGGCATCGCTGGGGAATGCTGGAGTGCGGGGTGTGTGACGCGACCGAGGCGATCTGGTCGACCCCACGAGACGCCGACAACCACGCACGTCGGCTGCTCAGGTTCGTGACGCGGCACGTGCACGACGAGGAGGGCTGAGATGCCGGTTTACGAGTTCACCATGGTCCTCGACCGAGATCTGTCGGACGCCGACTATGACCGGCTCTTCGAGGCAGGCCTTGACGACAGCACTCCAGGTTCCGAGGGCGGCCGTGGGTATGTGGCGGTGACGCGAGAGGCGCCCCGGCTGCTGGATGCGATCGTGTCCGCGGTGCGCGACGTCGTCCGGGCCGGACTGCGTCCCGTGGCGATCCGGGACGAGGATCTGGTCACGCTCGGCCAGATCGCCGAGCGCTCCGGGCGAACTCACGAGTCCGTCCGGCTCCTCGCGGCCGGGCGTCGCGGGCCGGGGAGCTTCCCTGCCGCCGTCGGCTCGGGCAAGACGTCTCTGTACTCGTGGGTCGAGGTGTCGGACTGGTTCGCCGAGGCGCTCGGGGTCGTCGTCCAGCCGCACGACGTGGACGCGCGCCTGCTCGCCGCCGCCTCGCACATCCTCCGTGCGCGTGCGCTCGCGCCGACCGAGGACCTCGCGCTGCTCGCCTCCGCCTGATCAACGGAGAAAACCACTTGTGCCTCGGAGTGGCGATGCGGCAAACTGGTTTGCAGTACAAACCAGTTTGAGAGGCGAGGCGATGACCATGGCTACCGACCCGACGTCGGGCAACCCCGCGGAACCGGCGCAGCCCGGCGACCCCGCGGGCCTCGACCCCGCCGAGACCCTGCGCCTGATCCAGCAGCAGCAAGAGGCGGCGCGCGACGCCACCGAGCCCGACGGTCGCCTGCTGTTCGGCGCGTGGGGCCTGGCGTGGCTGATCGGGTACCTGGCCCTGTGGACGACGGCGCGGGAGACCGGCTCGCCGGAGCCGTGGGCCGGCTGGGTGCTCGCCGGCTGCATCGTCGGCGCGACGACCTTCACGATCGTGCACAGCGTGACCCGGACCGCCGGGCTGCGCGGCGACAGCGCCCGGATCGGCGCGCTGTACGGCTGGACCTGGTTCCTCGCCTTCACGGCGCTCGGCGTCATGCTGGGCGCGATGGGGGCCGCGGGGGCGTCGCCCCAGGTCATGGCCATCGCCGCGAACGGCTTCGCGTGCGTGATCGTCGGCCTCATGTACATCGCGGGCGGGCTGCTCTTCGAGGAGATCCGCATGGCCGCCGTCGGCGGCTGGATGCTCGTTGCCGCGGTGCTCGCGGCCTTCGCGGGGATGCCGAACACCTACCTGGTGATGGCCGTGGCGGGCGGCGGCGGCTTCCTGGCCATGGCGGTGATCGAGCAGGTCTTCCGCGCCCGCCGCCGATCACCCGGGTCACCCGGGTCACCCGGGTCACCCGGGTCGCTCGGCAGGGCGGAGGGCGGTGGGCAGCGTGCCTGAGGACCTCGACCCGGTCATCCACGCCCCCGCCCGCCTGCGGGTCGTGGCGTCCCTCGCCGCCCTGGGGCGCGGCGACGAGGTCGCCTTCCCCAAGCTGCGCAAGCTGCTCGACATGACCGCTGGAAACCTGTCGACCCACCTGCGCAAGCTGGAGGACGCCGGGTACGTGCGGGTCACCAAGACCCACGAGGGCCGGACACCTGCGACGTACCTGGCCCTCACCGACACCGGCCGCACCGCGTTCGCGGACTACCAGGCGGCACTGATGGACCTTCTGAAGGGAGCACAGCGATGAGTGCGGTAGAGGTCAGCGGGGTGACGCGGCGCTTCGGCACCGTCGTCGCCCTCGACGACGTCTCGCTGGAGGTGGGGCACGGCGAGCTGGTCGGTCTGCTCGGCCCCAACGGCGCCGGCAAGTCCACGCTGCTGTCGCTGGTCAGCGGCCAGCGGCGGCCCGACGCCGGGGTGGTGCGCCTGAACGGCCACGACCCGCGGGACCCCCGGTCGCGGACCGTGCTGGGCCTGACCCCGCAGGAGACCGGCCTGCCCGCGACGCTGCGGGTGCGCGAGGTCGTCGACTTCGTGGGCGGCCACTACCCCGAGCCGGTGCCCACGGGCGAGCTGCTGGAGCAGTTCGGGCTGGCGGACCTGGGCAAGCGGCAGACCGGGTCCCTGTCCGGCGGGCAGAAGCGGCGGCTGGCCGTCGCGCTGTCGCTGGTCGGCAGGCCGCGCGTCGTGCTGCTCGACGAGCCCACCACCGGGCTCGACGTGTCCGGCCGCGGCGCGCTCTGGGACGCGATCCGGGAGTACCACGCGGGCGGCGGCACCGTGCTGCTCACCTCGCACTACCTGGAGGAGGTGCAGGCGCTCGCCGAGCGGGTCGTCGTCATCGACCGCGGGACCGTGCTCGCCGACGACTCGCTCGAGACGATCCTCGGCCGGGTGGGCGCGCGCCGCGTCCAGTTCACGGACGCCGCGGGCACGCGGCAGGAGCACCTCGTGGCGGACTCCGACGAGTTCGTGCGCGACCTGGTCCGCGCGGGCACGGAGTTCCGCGACCTGGAGATCCGGGGCGCCTCCCTGGAGGAGGCGTTCGGCCAGCTCGTCGACGGCACGACCGAGGCAGACGTCACGAACGAGGTCGACGCCACCAACGTCGACGCCACGAACGAAGGAGCGGTGCGATGAGCGCCACCACGAGCACGACCGGGTCCGGGGCCCCGGGCCTCGACGCCCCTGCCGGGAAGACCAGATCGATCTGGGTGCTGTCCTGGCTGCACCTCAAGTACCAGTTCCTGGAGACCGTCCGGGTCCCCATCGCGGTGCTCGGGAACGTGCTGTTCCCGTCGCTGGCGATGTTCTTCTTCGTGGTGCCGCAGGAGTCGGTCGGGGGCAACCCTCTCTACGCCACGATCGCGGTCGCCGGACTCGGCCTGTTCGCCATCTGTTCCGCCAGCCTCTTCACCTACGGCCTGGGTGTGGCCGAGGACCGGCAGCTGCCCTTCTACCCGTACCTGCGGTCGCTGCCCGCCGGACCGGGGCCGCAGATGGCGGCGCGCGTGCTGAACGGCGGCATCTTCTCGCTGTTCGGCCTGGTGCCGCTGATCCTCATCGGCTGGCTGTTCACCGCGGCGACCCTGACCGTCGGCCAGCTCTTCGCGGGCATCGGCACCATCCTCGCGGTCTCCGTGCCGTTCGTGCTCCTCGGCATGGCCATCGGCTACAAGCTGTCGGCCAAGGCGGCGCTGCCGGTGGTGCAGGTCATCCTGTTCCCGCTCGCCTTCGCGGGCGGCCTGTTCCTGCCGCCCCAGGCGTTCCCCGCCTGGCTGGACGCCATCTCGAAGGCCACGCCCACCCGGGCCGGCCGTGACCTGCTGGTCCAGGCCACCACCGGCATGGACGCCTACGCGCTGGCGCTCCCGGTCCTGGCCGGGTGGACCCTGCTGTTCGCGGTGCTGGCGATCCTCGCCTACCGGAGCGACGAGGGCCGCCGCTTCCGCTGACCCGCCCCGTTGAGTGCTGGGTATTTGCGGCTTTCCAGCCTTGGAAGCCGCAAATACCCGTTACGTCCG
>NZ_JBHWZO010000145.1:0-15693 GCF_042728455.1 Promicromonospora sp. NPDC060204 | reverse complement strand
CGCCGCAGCCCCCGGCAACGAGGACTGCGGCGTCGTCTGCGGCGTCGGCTGTGGTGCGGTCGGGCTCGGGGGCGGTGCGGGCTGATCGGTCGTGGGCGGCACGGCGTCAGGAGTCATGGCGTCGGTCACGTCTGCCACGTTAGTCCAGAACGCCCAGGTCGAGGCCCCGGACGCCGAGGCGTCCGGATGCCAAGACCTCCAGCTGCCGCGGCGTCCAGGTACTAGGACGCGACGTTCGCCGACGCCGTCTCCGCGAGGCGAGCCAGGGCGGCGTCGACCCGCGCGAGCGTGCGCTCCCGGCCCAGCAGCTCGAGCGACTCGAAGAGCGGCAGGCCGATGCGGCGTCCGGTCACGGCGACGCGGACCGGGGCCTGCGCCTTGCCCAGCTTCATGCCGTGCTTCTCGCCCGCGACCGTGACCACGTCCTTGATCGGCTCGGCCGCCCAGGCCACGTCGGCCAGGGCCACCCGCACGTCGGCGAGGAGCTCGCCGGCGCCGGCCTTCATGGCCTTGTTCCAGGAGTCCTCGTCGACGATCGGGGCGTCCAGGAACAGGAAGTCGACGTTGGCCGTGATCTCGGACAGCAGGGCCACCCGGGACTGCGCGAGCGGCGCGACGGCGTCGAACACGTCCTGGTCGAACTGCTCCGGCGTCCACGGCGCGGCCGGGGCCACCAGCCACGGCGCGCACGCCGCGGTGAAGTCCTCGACGCTCAGGGCCCGGATGTACTCGCCGTTGAACGCCGTCAGCTTCTTGACGTCGAAGAACGCGGACGACGAGTTGACGTCCTCGACGCGGAACCGGCGCACGAGCTCGTCGAACGGGAGGATCTCCTCGTCGTTGCCCGGCGCCCAGCCCAGCAGCATCAGGTAGTTGACCATCGCGTCGGGCAGGATGCCCTCCGCGAGGTAGTCCTCCAGGGCCACCTTGTCGCGGCGCTTGGAGAGCTTCTGCCGCTTCTCGTTGACGATCACCGGCATGTGCGCCCACTGCGGCGGCGTCTGCCCCAGGGCCTCCCAGAGCAGCTGCTGCTTGGGCGTGTTGGGCAGGTGCTCCTCGGCGCGCATGACGAGGGTGATGTGCTCGTCGATGTCGTCCACCACGTTGGCCAGCAGGAACACCGGCGACCCGTTGCCGCGCGCGATGACGAAGTCCTCGAGGTTCGCGTTCGGGAACGTCGGGTTGCCGCGGATCAGGTCGACGACCCGCGTCTCCCCCTCGTCGGGCGTGCGGAAGCGCAGCGCGCGGCCCTCGGCGTACTCCAGCCCACGGTCGCGGCAGAAGCCGTCGTAGCCGGTCTGCTGGTTGCCGGTGCGCGCCGTCACGGCGTCACGCGTGCAGTCGCAGTAGTACGCCTTGCCCTCGGCGAACAGGCGCTGGGCGGCGTCCTTCTGGATGCCCGCGTTCTCGGACTGGAAGTACGGGCCCTCGAAGGCCGGGTCCTCCTTGCGGATGCCCAGCGCCTCCATCGCCGACAGGATGCCGTCCACCCACTCGGGCTGGTTCCGCGAGGCGTCGGTGTCCTCGATGCGCAGCACGAAGGTGCCGCCCTGCTGCTTCGCCACGGCCCAGTTGAAGAGCGCGGAGCGGGCGCCGCCCACGTGGAACATGCCGGTCGGGGACGGCGCGAAGCGGACGCGCACGGCCGCGCCGTCGGGCGCTGGCTGGGTCGGGGTGTCGGTCACGGAAGTCACGGGCCAAGCCTAGGCGCTGCGGGGCCCGACGGCGGCGCCTGCCGGGCCGCCCGGCCCCGCCAGCCGCGGATCAGGAGCGCGACCGCGTAGCCCGGCCACACCGGGATCGACGCGAAGGCGGGGGTCAGCACGAAGAGCAGGGGCCACCCCTCGTCACCCTCCGGGAGCGACACGGCGACGGCGAAGTACGCGACCGCCAGGACGACCGTGGCCAGGACGAGGCCCACACCCAGCGACGCCCAGTCGTTGCGGACCTCCAGCCGCCGGAGCAGGGCGGCCGCGGCGACGATCGACCCGAACGCGCCCGCCGTCACCACGAGCGCACCCACGAGCCCGAACAGGACGCCGTCCCACGAGACGTCGCCGCTCGTCTGGAGGTACACGAGCACCACCGCGGTGATGCCGAACGCCACAGGGGTCAGTGCCAGGAATCGTCGCGCGGTCTCCACGGGGACCATGATGCGTGCCGGGCACCGCCGTGACCACGAATGTCGGCCGTGCGTGTCCCCGCCGCGAGTCGGGCGGTCGCGCCCGGTGCTCCCGGCGCTCTCGGCGCTCCCGGTCAGCGGGGCAGTCGCTTGACGTACCGCCGCGTCGCCACGGGTACGGGCCCCTCGGAGGTCTCCGCCCGGTAGTCCAGCGGGCCGGCGTCCGACCAGCCCGCACGCTCGTAGAACCGGCGCGCCCGCGTGTTGCCCGTCACGACGGCGAGCCAGGCCTCGGTGTGCCCTGCGGCAGCGATCCGGGCCTCGCCCGCAGACAGCAGGTCGGCCGCGATCCCGGAGCCCCGGTGGGCCGCCGCGACGAAGAGCTGCTCCACCTCCTCGCCCTTGACGGTCACGAATCCTGCGACGGCGTCCTGGTCGGGCCCGTCGTCCGCCACGCCGCCAACCGTCACCGCGCCGGCGTCCGTCGCGCCGGCGTCCGACGCCACTCCGCTGTCCGCCGCGCCACCGCCCGCCGGTGTGTCGAGGGCCACCGCCACCGTCGTCCCCGGAACCCGGGCCGCGGCGCGAGGGCCGAACGACTCCCGGGTGCGGACCGCCTCCAGCGCCGGCGGCACGAGGCCGCGGTGACCGTCGCCCCAGGCGGCGTGCCAGACGGCGGCGATCGCCGGGGCGTCCGCCGGTACGGCGTGCCGGAGCTCGACGTGCCGCACGCGCAGCGGCGAGAGGAGGAACCGGTCTTCGTCGGGGAGCACCACGGGTTCGGTGCGCCACCCCGGCCCGGCGTATACGGCGAGCGCAGCGGCGTCGCGCCAGCGGCTCACGTAGGTCAGCGTGTCCGGTGTTCCCCGATCCAGGACGTCCGGGTTCAGGACGTCAGGGATCGGCGCGTCCGGCCGCAGCGCGTCCGGCGCAGAGCCGTCCGCGGCCGGGCCGTCCGGAGCCGGGCCGTCCGCAGCCGGGCCGTCCGGAGCCGGGCCGTCCGGAGCCGGACCGTCCTGGGCCGGACCGTCCGGAGCCACGCTCCCCCGGCGGACGACGATCTCGTCGCTCACGAAGCCGTCCAGCGCCGCGAACCCGGTGGTGCCCGCCTCGATGAACGCGCGGAACTCGTCGAGCAGCCCGGGCCGGACCCGGGCCGTGGAGCGCCTGATGATCATCCTTCGATCATGCTCCACGGGTCCGGGCGCGGGCCAGCATCACCAGCTCGGTCAGCTCGGGCTCGGGCAGCTCGTCGGCCGGCCACCAGCGCAGGTCCAGGGACTCGTCCGAGACCGCCGTCTCCGCGCCGGGGGCCGCGACGGCGACGAACCGCACGTCCAGGTGGTGCACCGGCCGGTCCGGGTCGCCGGTGCCCGGCCGGCAGAACGGGACGACGTGCTCGTCGAGGTGCACCGGGACGGCGTCGAGCACGAGGCCCGCGATCCCGGACTCCTCGCGCGCCTCCCGGGCGGCGGCGTCGGCCAGCGAGGCGTCCCCGGCCTCCAGGTGCCCGCCGAGCTGGAACCAGCGCCGCGCCTTGGCGTGCAGGGTGAGGAGCACCCGCGCGCCGTCGTGCGAGAGCACCAGGGTCGACGCCGTCAGGTGGTCCGGCACGGACTCCCGGAACACCCCGTCGCCGTGCGCCTCGAGGTGCGCCACGTACCGCGCCCGGAGGCGCTCCTGGTCCGGCGTCGGCCCGGTCCAGGACCGCAGGGTCGCCAGGGCGTCGGCGTGCAGGGCGGTGCCGTGCTGAGTTCCTGGCTGAGTTCCCGGCAGCGTTCCCGGCAGCGTTCCCGGCTGAGTCTCGCTGCTCACCTCAGCGGCGCCGCAGCACCGGGTTGGCCAGGACGCCCACGCCCTCGACCTCGACCTCGACGCGGTCGCCCTGGTCGATCCGGCCCACGCCTGCGGGGGTGCCGGTGAGGATCACGTCGCCGGGCAGCAGGGTCATGGCCTCGGAGATGTACGAGACGAGGAACGGCACGTCGAACACCATGTCGCGGGTGCGGCCGTCCTGGCGCGGCTCGCCGTTGACGCGCGAGCGCACGGCGACGTCCTCCGGGTTCAGGTCGGTGTCGATCCACGGGCCGAGCGGGCACGAGGTGTCGAAGCCCTTGGCGCGGGCCCACTGCCCGTCGGTGCGCTGGGCGTCGCGCGCGGTCACGTCGTTCGCGACGGTGTACCCGAGGATGTACGACGGCGCGTTCTCCGGGGTGACGTCCTTGCAGACCTTGGAGATCACCACGGCCAGCTCGGCCTCGTAGGAGACCTCCTGCGTGAAGTCCGGCAGCACGATCGGGTCGTCCGGGCCGACCACCGCGGTGTTCGGCTTGAAGAACAGCAGCGGCGTGGTCGGGACGTCGCCGCCCATCTCCTTGGCGTGGTCGGCGTAGTTCTTGCCCACGCACACGATCTTGGAGCGCGGGATCACCGGGGCGAGCAGCCGGACGCCGTCGCCCAGCTCGATGCGCTCGCCGGTCGGCATGGCCGGCATGTAGAGGGGGTCGCCGCCCAGCACGGCGAGGAAGGTCTTGTCGCCCTCCTGCTGCACGAGGGCGAAGCGGGGGTCGTCTCCGGTGGTAAATCTCGCGATACGCACGGGCTCAGCGTAAGCCGCGCCGCGGCCCCCGAGCTTCCAGCGGCTGCCCGGGGGTTCCGCCTCGTCCGGCTCAGGCGCGCGCCAGGACCTCGCCGTTGAGCACCGCGAACCAACCGTCCGGGGCCGCGGCCCACTCGCGCCAGCCCTGGGCGAGCTGCTCGAGGGCCACGTCGTCCGCGAGCGCCGAGTCCTTGGCCTGCACGGCGAAGTTGGACTCGGTGCAGCGCTCGGCCCACAGCCCGCCCCACCAGGTGCGGTCGTCGGGGGTGGCGTAGCACCAGACGCTCGCTCCGGGCTCGATCGTGGCGGGGTCGAAGCCGGCGTCGCGCACCCAGGAGGCGAGGCGGCGCCCGGCGTCGGGCTCGAAGCCGTAGGTGTGCGTGACCTCGTGGTACAGCATGTTCCACTCGGTGAGCTCCGCGGACTCCGGGTACCAGGTCATGGCCTCGTAGTCGGCGTCGCGCACCGCGACGAACCCGCCCGGCTTGGCCACGCGCTTCATCTCGCGCAGGGCAGCGACCGGGTCGGAGAGGTGCTGCAGGAGCTGGTGGGCGAAGACGACGTCGAACGAGTCGTCCTCGAAGGGCAGCTCGTAGGCGTTGGCGTGCTCGAAGGTGATGTTCTTGGTGCCGTGCGCGTCGGCCAGGCCGCGGGCGGACTCCAGCACGTCGTCGGAGGCGTCGACGCCCACGACGCTGCCCTGCGTGAGCCGCTCGGCGAAGTCGACGGTGACGGTGCCCGGGCCGCAGCCGACGTCGAGCAGCGTCATGTCGGAGAGCAGGTGCGGCAGCAGGAACGCGGCGGAGTTGGCCGCCGTCCGGCGCCGGTGCGAGCGCAGCACGGACTCGTGGTGCCCGTGCGTGTAGGACTCGGACTCCTTGCTCAGGTCCGTGCCCGCGCCCGGGTTGTCGGGGCTTTCGGGACCGTCGGGGCTCTCCGCGCCGCGGGTCAGGCTCGTGAGGCTGCTGGGGGCGTCGACCGCGTCGATGGGGTCGGTGCCCGCGGGCGTCGTCCGGTCACGGGCGGGGCCGCCGCCGCCCTCGTTCGCGGGATCGCTGAACCTGCCGCCGAACCGGTTGCCGAGCTCGTGGCTGGGCGTGGGGACGGACGGGTCGATGCGGGCCGAGTCGTGCTCGTTGGCGCTGCCGGTCATGGCCGCACTGTATGTGCGCCGTGCCACGCTGCACATCCGCGTTCTCATCCTTCGGGACGGTTGTCCAGCCGATCACCCGGCGTGGCCCGCGCGCGCCGCTCTGCGCGACGCGCAAGGATGCGCGCATGTCCACGCTCGCCCAGCCGTCCGCCCCCGTGCGGAACACCCTCCGCGACAACCTGCTCGGCGGCCCGGGCCGCGTGCTCGGCGCCGACATCGCGCGGGGTGTCGCGGTGCTCGGCATGTTCACGGCGCACGTGGGCGTCACCTCGGACGACCTCGGCACGTTCGAGGGCTGGCTGAGCCTCGCGCACGGGCGGTCGTCGATCCTGTTCGCGACGGTCGCCGGCCTGTCCCTGGCCCTGGTCACGGGCGGCTCGACGCCATTCACCGGCGAGCGGATGCGCACGGCGCGCGCCCGGATCCTCGTGCGCGTGGTGCTGCTCCTGGCCCTGGTCGCGGTGCTCGACCTGTTCGGCACGCGCGTGCTGCTCATCCTGGGCTTCTACGCCGCCTACTTCGTGCTGGCGCTGCCGTTCCTGCGCGTGCCGCCAGGCCGGCTGGCGGCGATCGCGGTGCTGGTCGCCGTGGTCGGGCCGGTCCTCGTCTACTACGGCCCCGAGGCGCTGGCCCGCGCCGGGCTGCGAGCGCCGCACGACGGTTCCGGCGCGGCCACCGACTTCCTCCTCACGGGGCACTACCCCGCGCTGGTCTGGATGGCGTACGTGCTCGCCGGGCTCGCGCTGGGCCGCTGCGACCTGCGGTCGCCCACGGTGCACCTGGGCCTGGTGGCGGGCGGGTTCGGGGTCGCCGCGCTGACGGCGGTCGCCTCCGCGGTCCTGGTGGCCGACGCCGGGGGCCTGGCCGCCATCGAGGGGCAGCTCGCCGTGACGTCGTCGGACAGCGTGGTGCCGCCGCCCGCCTGGTCGGACCCCTGGCCACCGGTGTCCGGGCTGTACCTGGAGGGGCCGCACGACGACACGATGTTCGAGGCGCTGGGCTCCGGCGGGTTCGCGCTCGGTGTGCTCGGGCTGTGCCTGCTGCTCGGCGGGGTGGCGCGGGACGGCTGGTCGGCGGCGGACGGAGGGGCAGCCGGTGCTGTGGCGCGGGACGGTGCGCAGCCCGGCGGCGTCCTGCGGGCCGCGCGTGTCATCGTGCTGGCGCTCGTGACGCCGCTGGCCGCCGTCGGCGCGCTGGCCCTGACCGTCTACTCCCTGCAGATCGTCGCCATCTGGTGGTGGACCCGCACCTACTGGGACCTCCTCGACCCGGCGACCAACGCGCCGCTGGGCTGGATGGTGCTCGTCACCCTCGTCGTGGCGACGCTGTGGCGGGCACTGCTGGGCCGGGGCCCGCTGGAGCGCCTGTTCGGCTGGGTCGCCAGACGGGCGTTCCCGTAGCACGCGGTCCGGACGGCCGGTCCGGGCAGCAAGTCCGGGCGGCCCGTCGGCTAGAGCGTCACCTCGCCGACGATGGTCGTGAACGTGTCGCCGCCCACCCACACCTCGCCGTCGGGCAGCTTCTGGACGTGGACGCGACCGGCGCGCCCCAGCGCCGTCCCCTGCGACGCGACGTACGACGACGGCAGCACGTCGCCGGCGAGCCACTGCCCCAGGCCGGCGTTGAGGCTGCCCGTCACCGGGTCCTCCCCCACGCCGATGGACGGGACGAACGCGCGCACCTCGACGGCGGGCGCGTCGGCGCCGCCGCTGGTCCCGTTCCCGGCCGGGTGGCCGCTCGGGTACTCGCCGACCACGCCCAGCTTGAGGTCGCCCATCGCCACGAGATCCGGCTCCAGGCCGAGCACCGTGTCGGCGTCGCGGAGCTGGACCGCGACCCAGCCCGGACCGTTGTCGACCCAGGCCGAGCGGACGACGTCGGACACCTCCAGGCGCAGCGAGCGCGCGATCTGCGCGACGTCGGCGTCGTCGACGTCGCCCGACCGGCTCAGGGGCGGACCGGCGAAGGCGAGGCGCCCGGCGCCCGTGTCCTCGCGCCGCACCCGGACCAGTCCTACGCCGCACTCCTGGACCACGTCCTGCCCGCGGGGCACGCCGCCCGCCTCCAGCCAGGCGTGCGCGGTGCCGAGCGTCGGGTGCCCGGCGAACGGCAGCTCGCCGCCCGGCGTCCAGATCCGCACGCGGTAGTCGGCGCCGGCGGTCTGCCCGGCCTCGGTCGAGTCGAGCAGGAACGTGGTCTCCGAGAGGTTGGTCCAGCGGGCGAAGGCGGCCAGCTGCTCGTCGGTGAGGCCGTCGGCCCCGTGCACGACAGCGACGGGGTTGCCGCCCGTCGGGGTGGCGGAGAAGACGTTGACCTGGCGGAACGGATGACTCATGGCACCACGCTACCCAGCCGGGGCCGCCGGGCGAGCCACGTCTCAGGCACGTCAGACGGGGAAGATCTGGTCCAGCTCGGCGAGGTCGTCGGCCGTCGGGGTCCATGTCCAGGCCTGGGCGTTGCCACGCACCTGCTCGGGCCGGGTGGCGCCCGCGATCACCGACGACACCTCGGGCCGGGACAGCAGCCACGAGAAGGCGACGACGGTCTCCGTCACGTCCCGCTCCCGGCAGAACGCCGCGAACCGGTCCAGGGCCGCCCACGGCGCGGTCTCCAGGAGCTGGGGCTTGGTCGTGACCAGGCGTGAGCCGTCGGGCCGGGCGCCGCCCGCGTACTTGCCCGTGAGCAGGCCGTTCTCGAGCGGGTGGTAGGGCAGGACGCCGATCCCGTACTCCTTCGCCGCGGGCAGGACCTCACGCTCCAGTCCGCGGGCCAGCAGGGAGTACTTGTTCTGCGCGGAGACGAAGCGGGTGCTCCCGCCGCCCAGCGCGCGGGCCACGTGCTCGGCGTCGGCCACCTGCCAGCCGCGGAAGTTCGAGTGGCCCACGTAGCGGACCTTGCCCGAGCGCACCAGGTCGTCCAGCGCGGCGAGCGTCTCGTCGACCGGGGTCGCCGGGTCGGGCGCGTGCAGCTGGTAGAGATCGATCCAGTCCGTGCCGAGCCGGCGCAGCGACGCCTCGGCCGCCCGCACGATGTACCGGCGCGACCCGCGCGCCCCGAAGTCCTGACCGTTCGCGCCGTGCACGTCGAGCCCGAACTTCGTGGCGATCAGCACGTCGTCGCGGCGCCCCTTGAGCGCGGCGCCGAGGAGTTCCTCGGACAGGCCGGGCCGGCCGCCGTAGGCGTCCGCGGTGTCGAAGAAGGTCACGCCCGTGTCGACCGCGGCGTCGACCAGGGCCGTGGCCCCCTCCGCGGTCTCGGTGACGGTGCCGGGGCGGCCGAGGTTGTTGCACCCCAGGCCGACGACGGGAACGGACAGGCCGGAGCGCCCGAGGCGGCGCAGAGGGAGGTCGGACATGGTCGCACCCTATGCGCCGGGCGGTGCACGACCGGTGCTGGGCCGTGCCGGGCCGGGGCGGTGCTGGGCCGGTGCCGCGACGTCCGGGCCTCCGGTCGTTCCGGGCCGGCCCGGGTGGGTGTCACCGCGGCCGTACCCTGGAGCGGTGACGACAGCCCTCGGCGAGCCGACCGCGCCCGGTGCGCGCGGCGCCGTCGTACCCCAGGCCGGGGTGGACGGGGCACTGCCTCCCGAGGAGTGGCTGCCGCTCGCCGCCGCCCACGCCGAGCGCGCCGACGCGCTCACCGCGGTCTGGCGCGCCGCCCGCGCGGCCGGGCGCAAGCACGCGATCGAGGACTTCCTGTTCACGTACTACCCCACGCGCATCGCGCACCTGCGGCGCTGGCACCCGGGAGCGGGCGTCGCCCTTGCGCTGCCCGACGGCGGGGCTCTCACGTCGCCTGACGGGGGTGGCGCGGCTGACCCGACGGCGTCCGGGAACCCGGAAGGCGCCGGGCGCCCGGCAACCGGAACCGACGCGCCCGACCCGGAGGACCGCACCGCGTGGCGGTGGCACCGGACGGACCGGGCGGACGGCGCGGCCCCGAACAGCGAGCCGCGGGACTCCGTGACGCTCGACCGCGAGGCATTCCTCGCCGACCGCGGCGACACCGTGCGGTACGTCCGCGAGCTGCTGACGGCGACGGCGGCGCGGCCGGGCACGTTCGGCTGCTTCGGGCTGCACGAGTGGGCCATGGTCTACCGCGACCGCGAGGCGGGCCGCGACCAGCGGCACCCGCTGCCGCTCCGGCTCGGGCACGAGGGCACCGACGCCGTGGTCGAGGCCAACCCCGTGCGCTGCTCGCACTTCGACGCGTTCCGGTTCTTCACGCCGGAGGCGACGTCGCGCAACCAGCTCCGGCCGACGCGCGCCGCCCAGGTCGGCATGGAGCAGCCGGGCTGCCTGCACGCCAACATGGACCTCTACAAGTGGTGCCTCAAGCTCGGCCCGGCAGTGCCCGGCGACCTGCTGCTCGACGCGTTCGAGCTGGCCCGCGACATCCGCTGGACCGACATGGCGGCCTCCCCGTACGACGTCTCGGAGTACGGCGTCGGAGCCGTCCCGATCGAGACGCCCGACGGCAAGGCCGAGTACGTGCGGCGGCAGCGCGACTTCGCGCGCCGGTCCGGCACGCTCCGGCAGCGGCTGCTCCGGGCCTGCGACGCGGTGCTCGGCACGGGCGTCGCCACGGGGGTCGACGCGGCGCTCAGCCCGATGCTCGACACGCCGTAACCGGCGTCGATCCGGGCTTTTCGGGCCCGCGCGCGTACGTGTTTGCCCTACTTGTCGGCGGGCCCTCCCCCTTTCTAGCGTCATGCCTGTCGCACCCCAGCACTCAGGAGCACCCCAGGCAACTCCCAACTTCGCAGTTCCCACCGACAGAACACGAGGTGAGCCCCATGAGAGTCACCGCACCGCAGACACCCGTCGTCAGAGTCCTGCTCGGCGTCCTCGCCGTCCTGGCCCTGGCCCTGACGGCGCTGGTCGCCACACCGAACGCCCTGACCCCCCGGGCCGAGGCCCACGGCTGGGTCGTCTCGCCGCCGAGCCGGCAGGACCACTGCGCCAAGCGGACCGTGAGCTGGTCCTGCAACGGCGTCGAATGGGAGCCGCAGAGCGTGGAGGCGCCGAAGGGGTCGAAGCTCTGTTCGGGCGGCAGCCGCTTCACCACGCTGGACAACAGCTCCCTGGCCTGGCCCCGCACCGGCATCAGCAGCACACACACCTTCCGGTGGACCCTGACGGCCTTCCACCGGACGGCGAGCTGGGAGTACTTCGTGGACGGCCAGCTCTTCAAGACGGTGAACGACAACGGGGCCACACCGCCCGCGACCGTCACGCACACCCTCACGGGCCTGCCGAGCGGCAACCACACGATCCTCGCCCGCTGGAACGTGTACGACACCGCCATGGCGTTCTACGCGTGCATGGACGTCAACATCGGGGGTGGCAGCCCGAGCGCCGGCCAGACGGCGGTCGACGGGCGCCTGCTGGCCGCCCAGATCTGACCGCTGGCCAGGAACGGCCGCTAGAATCGACGGCCGGAAACCACTGCTCGAAACGACGGCTGGAACGGCCGGTCTCCCCACGTCGGGAGGCCGGCCGTTCGCCGGTTCACGACCGCCGACCGACCGACTGACTCACCCCACGCACTCCGCCGAGTCAGTCGGCTGGTCGGACCAACCCGCTGACTCGGCGAGCGCGGTGCGGCGAGTCAGGTGGCCGGTCGTGATCTCGTGCGGAACGCCCCGTTGAGGCACCGTCTTTACCCAGCTGCGGCGAAAATACGGGGAACCGCGTACGAATTCACCCTCATTGTCAGCAAAGCTTCCATTTCCTAAGTTCGATGCCTATCCAGGAAATTTCACCCGCTCGACCCGGACGCGGCCCGACTACCCCACGGCGCCGCCCGGGCCGGGAATCCGCTCGTACGACGGAAGGCATCACCGTGAACCGTGCACGAACCGCCAGCCCGCAGACCCGACTCCTGCTCTCCGCGCTCGCCGCCCTGGCACTCGCGGCGGCTTTCCTCACCGCCGCCTCGGGCGCACTGCTGCCGCAGGCGCAGGCCCACGGCTGGATCACCAGCCCGCCGAGCCGCGCGGACCACTGCGCCTCAGGCACCGTGAGCTTCGACTGCGGCGGCCTCCAGTACGAGCCGCAGAGCGTCGAGGCGCCGAAGGGCTCCACCCAGTGCTCGGGCGGCAGCGGCTTCACCGTGGTCGACGACGACTCGCTGCCCTGGCCGCGCACCACCATCGGCGGCGACACCACGTTCCGCTGGCAGATCACGGCCCGGCACTCCACGTCCACCTGGGAGTACTTCGTGGACGGCCAGCTCTTCAAGACCGTGGACGACGGCGGCGCCCAGCCCGGCGCGACCGTCGAGCACACGCTGAGCGGCCTGCCGGCCGGCGACCACACCATCCTGGCCCGCTGGAACATCGCGGACACCGTGAACGCGTTCTACCAGTGCGTCGACGTCACCGTGACCGGCGCCGCGGCGGCCGACGCCGCTGCCGACGCCGGTGCGACCGACTCCGGTGCCGCCGACGTCAGCGCGGCCGGCACCAGCGTGGGCGCGCAGGTACCGGCCGCCCTGGGCACGCGCGGGGCGCTGACCGCCGTCTGACACTCACGGACCACCCGGGGCCGGGTGCCCGACGCCGATCAGTGCGCCGGGCAACCGGCCCCGTCGTGTCACCCAGCACCCCGAGTCACCCCGTACGCCATGTCACCCAGCACGCCATGTCACCCAGCACCCCGTGTCACCCAGTACCCCGCGGCATCACAAACCGGGCGCCATTTTTCACCCGCTCTATGGGAGGATGGTGCTGTGTCGAGCACAGTGGTCGGCATCAGTCCGACACCCGTCGAGGTACCGCCCGTCATGCACGACCTGGCCGGACGACTGCGGCCGGCCGTGACGGTCGTTCCCGTGTGGCGCAACGAGTACGGCGGTTTCACCGCCCGGCTCGAGGACCGGCGGGCACCCGGCCCGGCGTCGGACACCGCGGGGCGGAGCGCGTACCTCAAGTGGGTCCCCCGTTCCTCTGCCTGCCCCGACCCGTTCGCCGAGGCGGATCGGCTGACCTGGGCCGGATCGTTCACGGGGGTGCCCCGCGTACTCGCCGTGGGACGCGACCCGCGCGGGTCCTGGCTGCTGACCGAGACCGTCGAGGTGAACGGCGCGCTCGCGACGTCCGCCGTCGAACCCCGCTGGCGCGCCCTCGCGAAACGTTCGGCGATCGCGGTCGGCCTGGGCCTGCGGCGGTTCCACGACGCGCTCCCCACCGACACCTGCCCGTTCGTCCGCACGGCCCAGCTGCGCGTCGCCGCCCTCCCGACCGGCACGGCGGCCCGTGCGTCGATCACGACGACGCTGGGTGACCCACCGCCCGTGGACCGGCTCGTCGTGTGCCACGGCGACGCGACCGTACCGAACACGCTGCTCGACCGCGCCGGCCGGTTCGCGGCCCACGTCGACATCGGCGACCTGGGCGTGGCCGACCGCTGGTCCGACATCGCGGTCACCACGCGGAGCGTCACCCGCCGCTACGGCCCCGGGCTGGAGCCGCTGGTCCTGGCCGCCTACGGCGTGGCGCCCGACCCCGAACGCACCCGCTACTACCGGGCCCTCTGGGACGCCGAGGAAGCGCTCCGGGTGCGGCGCGTCGGGCAGCAGGCCGGCCCGCGCTGACCCGACCCGCGCTGACCCGACCGGCGAGATCACGACCGGCCAGATCACGACCTGCGACGTCCCGACCTGCGACGTCACCTGCGGCCCGCGTCGTAGACGCGGTGCATCACCAGCTCGATCGGGCCGCGCGGCCACCTGCGCAGCCACAGGGGCGCCGCCACCATCAGCGTCAGCGAGATCGCGGCCCAGATCAGGACGACCTGCCACGGGTCGCCTCCGGCGAGGCCGAGACCCCAGTCGAAGCAGATCACCGAGGCGAGCACGTTCTGCAGCACGTAGCAGGACAGCGCCGTCCGCCCGACCGCCTCGACGCCGCGTCGCAGCAGGCCCGGTGAGGCTCCCGGCCGCAGACGGGCGACGAGCGTGGTGCCCAGCGCGAGGATCCCGAGCGCCACCAGCGGCGGGACCAGGTAGCGGTCCACGAGGACCCAGTCCGGCCCGGCCCACGTCGTCAGCGCGTTCAGCGGGACCCCGGCCCCCAGCCCGACCCACGCGAGCCGACGACGCAGCCGCGCCCCCTCCGCCGTCGTCGAGAACATCCCCGCGCGGACGAGCCGCGAACCCACGAGGAACAGCACGATGGCCGACGGCACGATGAGGAGCAGCTCGATCCGGAACACGTCCATGTGCGTGAGCCGCACCACCACCTGGTCCAGCCAGCTCGCGGTCGACAGGCTCGCGGCGCCGTCGCCCGCAGCGGCCATCGTGCCCTGCCCGCCCTGCCCGCCCTGCCCGCTCTGCTGGGCCTGCTGCCCCTGCTGGCCCTGTCCGCTCTGCTGCCCGCCGCCCGCGTCCGAGGTGCTGACCAGGAGCGCGGTGAGCGCCACGACCGCCGCGACGTAGACGCCGGCCACCACGCCGCCCCAGACACGCACCACGCGGTCGCTGCGCCCGACCAGGTAGGCGGCGACCAGCGACGCGATCGCGTACCCCATGAGCACGTCGAACTCGAAGACCAGCACGTAGTGCAGCAGCCCCTCGACGAACAGGATCGCGGCCCGGAGCACGTACCGGCCGGGCCACGGCACACCGCGCCGCACGGTGGAGCGGTACTGCAGCTCGAGCCCCACCCCGAAGAGCAGGGTGAGCAGCGCGAGGAACTTCCCGTTGGACAGCGCCTGCAGCACGGTCCGCACCGGGTCGTCGGTGGCGAAGCCGTCCGAGAACCACGCCGCCGGTCCACCCGGCGTGCTGAACAGCCAGATGTTGCTGGCGAGGGTGCCGAGGATCGCGATCCCGCGCAGCACGTCGAGCGCGAGGATCCGGCCGCTCGCCCCCGTGGGAACGGCGGCAGACGACGGGGTCCGCGACGCGACGGACGGGGTTGGTGTGGCCGTGCTCGACGGCTGGTGGGCGGGCATGCCCCGAGCCTGTCGCGGCCCGGGCACGACGGCGTCGGCCATCCGGCCGATCTCCGCACGGCGGTGTACATCGTTCGGAGGAGGCGCGTTCGGAGCAGGCATGTTCGGAGGAGGCACGTTCGGAGGAGGCACGGCGCCCGTCGGCGTCCGGCGCCAGAATTCACCTCGTGATCACCAGGCCCGGTCTGCCACCCTGGGCCCATGACGATCCCCGCCGAAGCGGCCTCGGTGCCCGACGTCGTGCGCGAGCTGGCCGGTGACGGAGACGTCACGCCGGCCTGGCGCAACGAGCTGGGCGGCCTGACCTTCCGGATCGAGCCGCCGACACACCCCACGGCACATCCCGCGGCACATCCCGCGACGCAGCTCGTGACGGGCCCGACGGCGTCATCCGCGTACTACGTCAAGTGGATGCCCTTCTCGGACCGGGCCACGACGGAACGGGTCGACCTGACGAACGAGGCCGCGCGGATGCGCTGGGCCGAGACCTGGACGCCGGTGCCGCACGTCCTCGACGTCGGCTCCGACGACGAGGCGCAGTGGCTGGTCACGGCCGCGATGCCCGCACGCTCCGCCGTCGACCCGCGCTGGCTGGCCGAGCCGGAGACCGCAGCCCGGGCCATCGGGACCGGGCTCCGCGCGCTGCACGACGTGCTGCCCGTCGACGCGTGCCCGTGGACCTGGAGCATCGAGGGCCGGATGGCGATCGCCGAGGACCGGGCGGCCCGGGGCCACGCCGCCGACGGGTGGTCGCCCGAGGCTCGGGGGCCCCCGCAGGACGCCCCCCCGCCCCCCCCGGGCCGCGGAGGCCCCCCGGAAGCCCGCGCAACCCAACCCCCACACGCCCCCCCCCGCACCGGGG